>CAXTTU010000060.1:0-12828 GCA_964247225.1 uncultured Sphingomonas sp.
AGTCGAGAGCGTCACGCGCTTTTTCCTTGGCATTGGATGATGAATTGCTGGCGGAACCAGCCGAGCGCGTCCTGCTTCAACCGATCGAGATTGCGTGCGTCGTCGAGCGCGCGCTGGCGGTCGTCGAGCGTCTCGGTGGCCAGCGCTAGCGACTGGTCGGTGTCGGCGGTCTTGCTCCCCGGCGTAACGGCATGGAGCGCATGGCGGCGGGCGGCGAGCCCCGCGCGCGCGACCGCGATCTCGTCCTGCTCGCGAAACGAGTCGAGCAGGAACGCGCCATGGCGGGTCGTCTCGCCCTCGACGAGCTTGGCGACGACAGGACGCTCGCAGGCGGACACCGCCTTGCTGAGCGCGGGCAGGTCGGAGCCGTCGACGGTGAGGACCGCAGCGGGTACGGGAGGGGCGTTCAGCATTCGCTCGGTGGCCTGATCAGCGGCTCGGGCAGCCAGTCGGGGTTGAGCACCTGCTCCAGTTCGAATGGGCTGCTCGTCGGTATCGGGGCGATCGACATATCAGGGTGCGAGTTCCGCGCGTCCTCAGCCGCATCCGCATAACAAGCGTCGAAGTGCTCGCGCACGACATTGCGTAGCGACGGGCTCTGTTCCAGCGTTCTGCGTAGATCGCGACGCGAGGCCCGCACCGTGCCTCGCCATCCATTCTGCGGCTCATAAGCAGGCGAGTAAGCAATCTTGAGCATATGTTCGAGAATGGTCGTCAGGCGTCGCTGCACCTCCTTGCGATCGCTGCCGCCCACGCTTTCGATTTCCTCCGCCAGGTTCTCAAGGTCGAGTTCGGTGTTCGTGCGCTCGGCGGCCATGCGGCGGAGCACGGAGGCTTGGCGTTGAGTCCAGGCGTAGAAATCCGCCTCGTAAAGCTGCGTCGCCATCAGCGCCTCTGTTCCACTCTGCAGGACATTGATCCGGGTCACTTTCCGAAAAAGTGTAGCAGGGCAAAGAGGACGCCGATCGTGGCGGCACCCTGTCCCACGACCCACGTGACGAGGCGAGCTTCGGTGGCCTTCATATCACGCTGGACTTCCAGACGCAGCTTCTCGACCTCAGCCGTGATCGCGACGATATCTCGCTTGGTCGCCAGCTCCTGATCGAACAAACCAACCAGCGCCTCGGCCTGTGCGTCTGTGAAGACTGGCTTTAACTTGAGCACTTGCGCCATCGACATCAGCAATCTCCCGTCACCAGCCGACTCTTTTGGCCCGCCCCGTTCGGAGGCGCGAGTACCCTGTTCACCCCACGCTCCCCTCCAAACTGATCCCTAGCAGCTTCTGCGCTTCCACCGCGAACTCCATCGGGAGTTGCTGCAGCACCTCGCGCGCGAAGCCGTTGACGATCAGCGCCACCGCCGCTTCCTGGTCGAGCCCGCGCGACATGGCGTAGAACAGCTGGTCCTCGCTGATCTTACTGGTCGTCGCCTCATGCTCGATCTGCGCGCTCGGGTTGCGCACTTCGATATAGGGCACCGTATGCGCGCCGCAGTCCTGCCCAAGCAGCAGCGAGTCGCATTGGGTGAAGTTGCGCACCCCCTCCGCCCCCGGCGCGACGCGGACCAGCCCGCGATAGGTGTTGTCGGAGCGCCCCGCGCTGATCCCCTTGGACACGATCGTCGAGCGCGACCCCTTGCCGTTGTGGATCATCTTGGTGCCGGTGTCCGCCTGCTGGCGGTTGTTGGTCACCGCCACCGAATAGAACTCGCCCACCGAGTTCTCGCCGTTGAGCACGCAAGACGGGTATTTCCAGGTGATTGCGGAGCCGGTCTCGACCTGCGTCCAGCTTACCTTGCTGTTGCGGCCCTGACACAGCGCCCGCTTGGTAACGAAATTGTAGATGCCACCCTTGCCGTTCTCGTCGCCCGGATACCAGTTCTGCACGGTGGAATATTTGATCTCGGCGTCGTCTAGCGCGACCAGCTCGACCACGGCGGCGTGGAGCTGGTTCTCGTCGCGCATCGGCGCGGTGCAGCCTTCGAGATAGCTGACATACGCGCCCTTGTCGGCGACGATCAGCGTGCGTTCGAACTGGCCGGTATTCTCCGCGTTGATGCGGAAATAGGTGGACAGCTCCATCGGGCAGCGGACGCCCTCCGGAATGTAGACAAAGGTCCCGTCGCTGAAGACCGCGCTGTTGAGCGTGGCGAAGTAATTGTCGTGCTGCGGCACCACCTTGCCCAGCCATTTGCGGACGAGGTCGGGATATTCGCGCACCGCCTCGCTGATCGCGCGGAAGATCACCCCCGCCGCCTCCAGCTCGGCGCGGAAGGTGGTCGCGACCGAAACGCTGTCGAACACCGCATCGACGGCGACGCGGCGCTGTGGGGCCGCGCCCTCGACATTGGCGAGCAGCTTCTGCTCCTCCAGCGGGATACCCAACTTTTCATAGGTACGGCGGATCTCCGGGTCGAGCTCGTCCAGCGACGCGATCGTCGCCTTCGCCTTGGGCTCGGCGTAATAATAGGCGTCCTGATAGTCGATCGGCGGCACGTTGAGCTTGGCCCAGTCGGGCGGCGTCATCGTCTTCCAGAGCGCGAACGCCTTCAGCCGCCAGTCGAGCATCCATTGCGGCTCGTTCTTCTTGGCGGAAATGTAGCGAACCGTGTCCTCGCTCAGCCCCTTGGGCGCGAAGTCCTGCTCGATGTCGGTGGCGAAACCCCATTCGTACTTCTTGGATACGGCCGCATAGGCTTCGGCGTTCTTCGTGGCCATTATACTCTGTTCCCAATATCAGCGCCGGCCCCGGCCAGCTGCGTCAGCGGCACCGCCGCCAGCGCTCCCCGCACCGCGCCGTTGACCACGCTCCAGTGCGGGCGCACCGCGCAATGGCCGTCGAGCGCGCAATCGTGGCGCTCGTCGTCGGCGCAGGTGGTGAGCGCGATCGGGCCCTCCACCGCCTCCACGATATCCGCCAGGGTGATCGCCGCCGCCGGTCGCGCGAGCCGGAACCCGCCGCCGCTTCCGCGCGCGCCGTGGAGCAGCCCCGCCGCCGACAACCGCCCGACCAGCTTCTGCGCGGTGGGCAGCGGCACGCCGGTCTGCTCGGCAAGCGAGGTCGCCGACACGCGCGCCGTGCCGCACCCGCGCGCGGCGGCGGACATCAGGACGACGGCATAATCGGCAAGGCTGGAGAGACGCAACGAGGTTCCTAATCGGACCGATCCGATCCGGATTGCGAGATGGTTCCCCGCGACTCCCCCGTCAACCGTTCCCGATCTGTTGCGAGTCGTTAGCAGCCAGCCGTCAGGTGTCGCTCACCAGCGACCGGACCTGCCCTTCCAGCGCCCGCCGCCGCTCGATCGTCATCCGCGCGAGCAAGGAGGGCGGGTGCCGCATCTGGCGCGGGGTGAGGCCGGTGAACTGCTTGATCTCGCGGATCATGTGGCTTTGGTCGTAGAAGCTGTCGACAACCTCGGCGAGCTCCTCGTCCCCCGACGCGATTCCCACCGCCGCTCGCAGCGCGCGGTATTTGCGCGCGAGCAGCTTGGGCGGAAAGCCGTACAGCGCCTTGCACCGCCGCTCCACCTGCCGCCGCGACAGCCCCGCGCGCGCGACCAGGTCGGCGATGTCGGGCGATGCGCACGCGGTCAGCCACGCATCGACCTCCGCCACGAACGCCAGCGTCGCCGCGTCGCGCCCCGACGCGAGCAGATCACGCAGCAGCGACTCCAGCGCTTCCACCATCGCCGCCGGGTCGGGAGCGTTGCGCAGGCGAACGGAGGCGTACAGGATCGCGTCCCCGAACAGCGCCTCCGCATCGTGGACGCAATTCGGCGCCGCGCCGTCCTCCCCCATCAGCGCATGCCATCCGGCCGGGCTGAGGCCGGTGCCGAACACCCAGACCGGCCCGTGAACCCGCACCCGTCGCACGCCGTCGGTGGCACTGAGCACATGAAATGGCGGGGCGTCATGCTCCGCGCCGTCTGCGAACAGGTAGCGCGCCGGGCCGGGCGACAGACGAAAACGCAGCTGCGCATAATCGGCGCGTTCAAAGTCGTCGAAGACGGGAGCGTAGGTACGGAAGTGATAATATGCGGTGACATATGGCGCGAGATCGCGCGAGGGGACGTGGTACTCGAGCTGCACCTCGGTCATCGCCGCAACCCCCTGTTGCCGGGCGCGACCGAACGCAAGTCGAAAAAATAACCCGGCCGGGTAAACCGGTCCGGGTTAAAGGTGAGAACGCCCGTTAGCGGACGTTCTTCGGGTCGCAAGGGCCGGGTAGCCCAAGTCAAACGATCCGGTATTGGATGAAAACGACACCTGATCTCGCTATCGGCTGGTATTTTGACGTGTGGGCGCGTGAGTGCCATGCGGCGGCGGCATGGCGTTTCGGCACCTTCGCCCAGCGATCTTCGCGATCGATCCCGAGCGCGCGCACGACCTGTCGCTGCAGGCGCTGGCGCTGTGGGCGCGTGGGGGGGCAGCGTTCGCGCCAGGAGCGGCGGACCCGATCCTCGCGACGCGGGTGGCGGGGGTTGACTTCGCCAATCCGCTCGGGCTGGCGGCGGGGGCGGACAAGGACGGGCGGGCGATCGCGGGCTGGTGGGCGATCGGCTTCGGCGCAGCGGAGGTGGGTACGCTGACTCCGCTACCCCAGCCGGGCAACCCGCGCCCGCGGCTGTTCCGGTTGCGCGAGGACCGGGCGGTGATCAACCGGTTCGGGTTCAACAATGGCGGGTTGGAGGCGGGGCTGGCGCGGGTGCGCGCAACGAAACGCAATGGCGTGCTCGGTGTCAATGTCGGCGCGAACAAGGAGGCGGTGGACCGCATCGCCGACTACCGCGCCGGGGTGGCGGCGGCGCGAGAGATTGCGGACTATATCACGATCAATATCAGCAGCCCCAACACGCCCGGCCTGCGCGACCTTCAGCATGGGGCGGCGCTCCGCGAGCTGCTGGCAGCCTGCGTCGGGGCGCGCGGGACCACGCCCTTGTTCCTCAAGGTCGCGCCCGATCTCGACGCGGGCGGGGTGGACGACGTCGCGCGCGCGGCGATCGAGGCGGGGGTGGACGCGCTGGTGGTCGGCAACACGACGGTCTCGCGCCCGCCGCTCCGCTCGCCACAAGGCGGCGAGGCGGGCGGGTTGTCGGGCGAACCGCTCGCCACGCTTGCCCGCCAGCGACTTGGTGACTTCCGCGCGGCGACCGGGGGGGCGATGCCGCTGGTCGCGGTGGGCGGCATCGGCAGCGCGGAGGAGGCCTATGCCCGCATCCGCGCGGGGGCGAGCCTGGTGCAGGTCTATACCGCTTTGGTCTATGACGGCCCCGCCCTGCCCGCGGGCATCCTGCGCGGGCTCGCCGGGCTGCTCCGCCGCGACGGGTTCAGGAACGTGGCGGCGGCGGTCGGCACCGCCTGACCGCTTGCCTCCCCGCCGCCGCGCGTTACGGTCGTCCACCATGCGTCGCTTCCTCGCTGCCCTCGCCCTAACCGCGCTCGCCTCGCCCGCCGCCGCGAAACCGATAGCATCCGAGGGCGTGGTCAGCGCCGCCGACCCGCGCGCGGCCGCCGCTGGTGCCGAGATGCTGCGCGCGGGCGGGAGCGCCACTGACGCGGCGATCGCGACGATGCTGGTGCTGAACGTCGTCGAGCCGCAGAACTCCGGCGTCGGCGGCGGCAGCTTCTGGGTGCGTCACGCTGCCGACGGCAAGCTCTCCACCATCGACGCGCGCGAGGCCGCGCCCGCCGCCGCGGACGAGCGCTGGTTCTTTGGGCCCAACGGCCAGCCGCTGAGTCACGCCGACGCGGTCCCCGGCGGGCGGAGCGTCGGCGTGCCGGGCGCGCTGCGCGGCATGGCGCTGGCGCATCGCGCGGGCGGAAAGCTGCCCTGGGCGCGGCTGTTCGAGCCCGCGATCCGGCTGGCGCGCGATGGCTTCGCGATGTCACCCCGGTTGCGCAACGGCATCGTCCAGTTCGGCGCGCATATGGACCCGGCCGCGCGCGCGCTGTTCCTCGGCCCCGACGGGCAGCTAGTCGCGGCGGGCACGGTGATACGCAACCCCGCGCAGGCCGCGCTACTAGAGCGCATCGCCCGGCTCGGCCCCGACAGCTTCTATGTCGGCCCGGAGGCGCAGAAGGTCGTCGCCGCCGTCAACGGCGCGGCCCGCAACCCGTCGCGGATGACGCTCGGCGACCTGGCCAGCTACGACGCCCGCGTCCGCGCGCCGGTGTGCGGCGCGTACCGGGGCTTTCGCGTCTGCGGCATGGGGCCGCCCTCCTCCGGCGGCATCGCGGTGCTGCAGATACTGGGGCAGCTCGAGCGGTTCGACATGGCCGCGCTTGGCCCGGCCTCGCCCGTCGCCTGGCATCTGTTCGCCGAGTCGGAACGGCTCGCCTATGCCGATCGCGACCTGTACGGCGGCGACGCCCGCTATGTGAAAGTGCCGGTGCAGGGGCTGCTCGACCCCGCCTACCTCGCCGGCCGATCCGCGCTGATCTCTCCCGACCGGACGATGGCGAGCATCTTCGCCGGCACCCCCGCCGGTGCCCCCGCCCGCACCCGCGCGCCGGTCAGCGAAGTCCCCGGCACCAGCGACCTCGCCGTCGCCGACGCGCGTGGCGAGGTGGTGGAGGTGACGACCACGATCGAGGGCTATTTTGGCTCCGGCCTTGCGGTCGACGGCACGTTCCTCAACAACGAGCTGACCGACTTCGACCTCGCGCCCACTAAGGACGGCTATCTCGTCGCCAACCGGGTGGAGGGCGGCAAGCGCCCGCGCAGCTCGATGTCGCCGACGATCGTCTACGCGCCCGATGGCCGCGTGCGCCTCGCGGTCGGCGCGGCGGGCGGATCGACGATCATCGCGCAAGTCGCAAAGGCGATCGTCGGGGTGATCGACTGGCACCTCAGCGCGCAGGATGCGATCGCGCTGGGTCTGCTCTACGCGCCCGGCCCGGTCACGGTCGCGGAGAAGGGCACGCAGCTCGACGCGATGGTGCCCGCGTTGCAGGCACTCGGCGAGCGGGTGCAGGTCGCGCCGCTCGGCCTGAAAGCGAACGCCATCGAGCGCGTCGGCGGTCGTTGGGTGGGCGCGGCGGACCCGCGCAGTGAAGGCGCGTCGGTCGACATTGCGGGCCACGTCACCACCCCTACCCGCGTCGGCGCGCAGCCCAACCGCCCGCCCGAGTAAACACGGACCCATGCGCAAGCTCGAACACTTCCCCAACCTCGTCGCCATGTTCTTCGCGCGCGCGCGGGCGGAGGACGACAGGCCCTTTCTTCGCCGCAAGGTGCGCGGTGAATGGGAAGCGATCTCGTGGGCGGAAACCGCGCGCCAGGTCGCGAGCCTCGCCGCCGCGCTGAAAGCGATCGGGCTCCAGCGCGGCGACCGGGTGATGCTGGTCGCGGAGAACCGGCCAGAATGGTGCATCTCCGACCTCGCGATCATGGCCGCGGGCTGCGTCACCGTGCCGACCTATGTTACCAATACCACGCGCGACCATACGCACATCATCGAGAACTCGGACGCGCGCGCGGTGATCGTCTCCACCGCCAAGCTCGCCGCGACATTGATGCCCGCCGTGCTGCGCGCCAGCCATGCGCAGATCGTGATCGGCATGGAGGACATGCGCGTCCCCCGCCCCGGGGTCGATTTCTACAACTGGCGCGCGCTGGTGGACGAACACCCTGCCGACCCCGCCGAAGCGGAAGCGGCGGCGGACTTCACCCGCGAGGACCTCGCCTGCATCATCTATACCAGCGGCACCGGCGGCTCCCCCCGCGGCGTCCGCCAGCACCACGGCGCGATCCTGCAAAATGTCGCGGGCACGACCGAGGTGATCTGGGCCGACTTCCCGGCGGAAAAGGAGGAGGCGTTCCTGTCTTTCCTCCCGCTGTCCCACGCGTACGAGCACACCGCCGGGCAATTCGTTCCCATCGGCCTCCACGCGCAGATCTATTACGCGGAGGGGCTGGAGAGGCTGGCCGCCAATATCGAGGAAGTGCGCCCGACGGTGATGGTCGTCGTGCCGCGGCTGTTCGAGGTGCTCAAGACGCGGATCACCAAGACAATCCTGAAGCAGGGTGGCCTCGGCGCGCGGCTGTTCGCGCACGCGCTCGACATTGGCAGGAAGCGCGCGGACGGGACGCTTCGGCTCGTCGACCGCCCGACCGCGCTGGTCGTCGACACGCTGTTCAAGCCGCGCATCGCCAAGAAGTTCGGCGGGCGGCTAAAAGCGATGGTGTCCGGCGGCGCGCCGCTCAACCCGGAGGTGGGGCGTTTCTTCGAGGCGATCGGGGTCATGGTGCTGCAAGGCTATGGCCAGACCGAGGCCGCGCCGGTGATCGCGTGCAACCGCCCCGCGGCGGGTATTCGCATGGATACGGTCGGCCCGCCGCTCGGCAACACGGAGGTGCGGATCGCGGACGACGGCGAGATCCTGGTGCGCGGCGAGCTCGTCATGCACGGCTACTGGCGCAACGAGGAGGAGACCGCGCGGGTGCTGCGTCCCGACCCGGCGGAGCCGCATGGAGGTGCATGGCTCCACACCGGCGACATCGGCGCGTTCGACGAGGCGGGGCGGATCAGGATCACTGACCGCAAGAAGGACCTGCTGATCAACGACAAGGGCGACAACATCTCGCCGCAAAAGGTGGAGGGGATGCTGACGCTCCAGCCCGAGATCGCGCAGGCGATGGTATGGGGCGACCGGCGACCGTATATGGTCGCGGTGGTCGTTCCCGACGCGGAATGGATGACCGAATGGTGCGCGGGTCACGGCTGCCAGCCGGGCGATTTCGCGGACGACCCCGGCTACCGCGCCGCGCTGTCCGCCGCGATCGACCGCGTCAACCGCGACCTGTCGGTGACGGAGAAGGTGCGCCGGTTCATCCTGGCGGATGAGCCGTTCGGGATCGAGAATGAGCAGATGACGCCGTCGCTGAAGATCAGGCGGCACGTGCTGCGCGAGATGTACGGCGAGCGCCTCGACGCGCTCTACGCGGGAGCGAAGGGGGAGGCCGCATAAGGGGCCCGCTGCGGGCGGTGCACTTGCTCGGCGACCGTAACACTCGGACACCGTATGGTGCCGGAACAGGTCGGGCACGACGGAAAGATATCTAACCCGAAACATACGTCACCCCGAGCTTGACCCAGGGTCCCGCTTCTCGCTGCCGCTGCCAAGTAGAAGCGGGACCCCGGCTCAAGGCCGGGGTGACGGGAATGGGTCGTGGCTCTAGGCAGTAGTCATCGAGTAGGCCTAACTCACCGCGCCGCCACTGGCACCCCCGCCCCCAGCTTCGCCGCCACCGACTTGGGCACGACCTCCATCGTCCAGTCGCGATCGGGGCGCAGATACTTCGCGGCGACCTGCTGCAACTGTTCGGGGGTGATCGAGCTGAAGTCGCTGCCCAGCGCCTGCGTCGCCGCGATCCGGCGCGGGTCGGTGGACGCGCCGCTCAGCTGACGCAGCCAGAACTGGTTCGCGGTCGACGCGCGGATCAGATACTGCGCCATCGGCAGCATGATGCGTTGCAGCTCGTCCTTGCCGATCGGCGTGGAGACGAGTTCGGCGGCGATTGCACGCGCCGTCTGGAAGAAGAACGGCACCTTGTCGGGCGCGACCTGCCCGATCGCGATCAGCCGCCCGCCGCTTGAAAGCCCGACCGGCCAGCTGCTCGACACATTGGGGCTGTAGCTTGCGCCTGCCGCCTGGCGCAGCCGCTCGAACAGCCGGTCGCTGAACACCGCCGCGAGCACGTCGAGACGCCGGCTTTCGGAGAAGCCCGCGCTGCCGCCGCCGGTAGGCCACGCGATCACCGCCGCCGCCTGATTGTCGTCGCCCGCATGGGTGCGAACCACGGGCACCACGTCATGCGCGGGGAAGCGAACAGGTGGAGCCGCGGTCGCCACGGCGGCGCGGGGCGGCAACGCGCCAAACGTCTTCGCCACCGCCGCGATCGCGTCCGGTGCCTTGACGTCGCCGAACACGGACACCTCAATCGGCCCGGTGGCGAGGATCGGCTCCCATAAATTGCGGAACTGCTCGGGCGTGGTCGCCTCCACCGCCGCGCGCGTCGGCGTCGCCCAGCGCGGGTCGCCGTCGTGGAGCAGCCCTTCAAGGTCGCGCGTCAGCACACCCTCGGGCGAGGCGTCGAAGCCCGCATAGGTTGTCCCCACCACCGCCTTGGCGCGCGTCACCGGGGCCGGGTCCCAGGCGGGCGCGGCGAGCTTGTCCGCCATCAGCCGCAGCTGGTCGGGGAGGTCCCCGGGCGAGGTCACCGCCGACAAGGAGAACGCGTCGTCGTCGATCCCGAAGTCGAGCCCGATCCGCCGCCCGGCGGTGAGCGCGTCGAGATCGCCCTGATTGAGCTTGCCAATCCCGGACGCGACCAGCGCCAGCTCCGCCGCCCAGACGGGCGAAGCCTTGTCCGCGGGAAGCGCATTGTACCCCCCGCCCCAGCGCACCTTCACATAGACGCGCGAGGTTTCGCCATTGTTGGGGAAGAGCAGCAGCTTGACCCCATTGACATAGGCGACCTGCTGCAGGTCGAGCCCGGTGACCGCCGACTGGCTCACCACCGTACCCGGCGTGCCGAGCGGGGGCAGCTTGGAGAAGTCCACCGCCGCCTGCATCTCGCGCTTGCCTGCGAGCTTCGATACGTCGGCTTTCAGCGCGGCGGCGAGCTTGGGGCTCGCGGCCGGGTCCGCGACGTGGAGGTTCACCAGCGCGCGGGTCGCGTCCCCCTGGAACACGCGTCGCGTCGAGGCGAGCAGCGTCTGGGGCGTGAACATGTTCTTCTTCCGCGCGCCGAGGAACACGTCATAGCTCGCCTGCGGCGTGGTGGTCGTCTCGCGGATGTCGAGCGCTTCGACCATGTTGTCCGCCAGCGTCGCACCCATGTCGACGCGCGCGGTCTCCGCCTGTGTCCGCATCGACTCGTCGAACGCGGCGAGCTCCTGGTCGACCTCCGCCTGCGATGCGGGCGCGGCCATCGCGTCGGCGATCACCGCGCGCACATCCTTCAGCGCCTGTTCCCATCTGCCGCCTACCGGCACGATCGTGGCGAAGGTGCCGTTCGCGGAGCGCGCGACGTCGTCGAGGCTGACCGACGCCTGCACGAAGCTCGCGCCCGCGCGCGCGCGACGTTCGAGGCGGCGGTTGATGACCTGCACCGCGAGCATATCGACCAGCCGCTTCTGGTTGAAGATCACCGTGTCGTTGTTGAAATGCCACGGGCGCAGCACGGCGGTGGACACGATCTCGGGCACCGCGGGCTCGACCGCGACCGCGACCGCGGGCTGATGCGGGTCGGGCTTGCCGAAATCGGGTGCGGGCGGGCGCGGGCCGACGCCGCGCCAGCTGGCGAAATGCTTGACGACGAGGTCGGCGAGCACCTGCGGATCCTGGTCGCCCGACACGATCACCACCGTGTTCTCGGGCCGGTACCAGCGGTCGTGGAAGGCCTGCACGCTGTCGGCGGTCGCCGCCTCCAGCGTTTTGATGTTGCCGATCGGCGAGCGGTTGGCGAGCGGCTGGCCGGCGAAGAAGATCGCGCGCTGCTTGTCGCTGAAGCGCACCTGCGGCGCGGGCTGTTCGCGCTGTTCGGCGAGCACCACCGGGCGCTCGGCGGTGATCGCGGCGGGAACGATGTTGGGCTTTTCCATCATCCCCGACAGGATCTTGAAGCTCTCGTCGAGGCTGGCGGGCGTCGCGGCGGGGAGGTCGAGCTTGTAAACGGTCTGCGTCGGCGTGGTCTGCGCATTCTGATCGCTGCCGAAGGTCGCGCCGAACCGCTGCCACACGCGCTTCGCCTCGCCGTCGGGAACGTACTCGCTGCCGCGGAAGGATAGATGCTCAATGAAATGCGCGAACCCGCGCTCGCTGTCGCGCTCCTCCAGCGAGCCCGCATCGACGCGGACGCGCACCGCGACTTGGCCCGGCGGCACGCCGTTGCGCCGGACGGCGTAGCGCAGGCCGTTGGGGAGCGTTCCGAAATGCCATTCGGGGTCGTGCGGGATATCGCTGCCCTTGTAGAGCCACGGCGCCGTGTCGACCGCGACGGCCGGGGCGGCGGCGGGCGCGCCCGCCTGCGCCAGGGCAGGGACGGCGACGCCAAGGAGCAGGGACGCGAGCAAGGGAGCGCGGACCGCGCGCGGCAAGGACAGCATGGCCCGCGGTGTAGCGCGCGAGCCTGAACCGCGCCAGAACCGCGCGTGGCCGTTCTTTGCGCCTGCTCCGCCATGATTTTGCCGCTGATCGGGATTAGCCGAACATGATCCTTAGCCCACCCGCGGCCTATTGCCGCCTGCCCCTTCGAGAGAGACCCACGCCTTGACCCTCGAAACCGCCAGCGTGCAGCCGACCATCACCGAGGCGACCTCGCCCGCAATATGGCCGGATTCGGGCATGGGGCCCGAGGAAGCGGGCATCCGCGTTCCCGACATCAACGTCATCTCGGGCGCGCCCGCGCCGGGGTCGGAGATGAAGGCGGAGACGAACCGCCCGCTGGTCATCAAGCTCGGTAAGCATCTGCGCGGCGTGTTCGACAAGCTGATCGCGTCGTCGTCGCTGGTGCCCAACGACCCGGTGCTCGATGTGCGCGACTTCGCCTGGACCGCGCTGCTGCGCGAACATTGGGAGACGATCCGCGAGGAAGCGATCGCGGTCGCGCTACGCGGCGAAGCGTCGCCCGGCCTCGCCACCATCTCCCCCGACCACCGCTCGATCGCCAAGGTCAACATGTGGCGCTCGTTCTTCCTATGGGGCTATGGCTATCGCATCGACGACAACGCCAACCGTTGCCCGCGGACGGCCGCGCTGGTGGAGCGCATCCCCGGGCTGAACAGCGCGTTCTTCTCCATCCTCGCGCCCGGCACGCACAT
>CAXTTU010000061.1:0-12678 GCA_964247225.1 uncultured Sphingomonas sp.
CGCCGGCGCGCAGACCGCGCCCGCTCCGGCCGCAAAGCCCGCCACGCCTGCGCCCGCGACGCCCATCACCGGCGGCACGATCAAGTCGCTGCGCGTCGAGGGATCGCAGCGGATCGAGCCGGAGACGGTGCTGAGCTACACCAAGCTGCGCACGGGGCAGGCCTATACCAACGAAAGCCTCGACCAGGCATTGCGCGACCTTGCCGCCAGCGACCTGTTCGCCGACTACTCGATCAGCGGCGCGTCGACCGGCGACATCGTCATCCGCGTGCGCGAGAACCCGATCATTAACCGGGTGATCTTTGAGGGCAACAAGAACCTCAAGGAAGACAAGATCAAGAAAGAGGTGAAGCTCGCCCCGCGGCAGATCTTCACCCGCACCGCCGTCCGCGCGGACGTCGGTCGCATCATCGAGCTCTACCGCCGCCAGGGCCGCTTCGCCGCCAGCGTCGATCCCAAGATGGTCAACCTCGACCAGAACCGCGTCGACGTGGTGTTCGAGGTCAACGAGGGCGCGAAGTCCAAGGTCCGCCAGATCAACATCATCGGCAACCAGGTGTTCTCCGACAACAAGCTGCGCGAGCAGATGGCGACCAAGCAGGCGCGCTTCACCCGCCTCTTGTCGTCGAACACCTCCTACGACCAGGATCGGCTGGCCTATGACCAGCAGAAGCTGCGCCAATTCTACCTTACCGAGGGCTATGCCGACTTCCGCGTTACCAGCGCGGTCGCGGAGCTGACGCCCGACAAGCGCGACTTCATCATCACCTATGTCGTCGAGGAAGGTAAGCGCTACAAGTTCGGCGACGTCACCGTCGACAGCGACATTCGTGACTTCGACAATAAGAAGCTCGCCGACGGTCTGCGGATGAAGAAGGGCGACTGGTATAACGCCAAGACGGTCGAGGATTCGATCGACCAGATCAACCAGACCACCGGCTTGTTCGGCTATGCGTTCACGGACGTGAACCCCGAATATCAGCGTGACCCCGAGACGCTGACGATGGGGATCAACTTCCACATCGCGCAGGCGCAGCGCACTTATGTCGAGCGGGTCGACATCACCGGCAACGTGCAGACGCAGGACCGGGTGATCCGCCGCGAGATTCGCCTGGCGGAGGGCGATGCGTTCAACAGCTTCCAGGTCAAGCGCAGCCAGGACCGCATCAACAGCCTCGGCTATTTCCAGGACAAGTTCGAGATCAAGCAAACCGCGGGCAGCAGCCCCGATCGCGTCGTGCTCGGCGCGAACGTCGAGGAAAAGGCGACCGGCTCGCTGCAGCTCTCCGTCGGCTATTCGAGCCTCGAGCAATTCATCGTCCAGGCCAACATCACCCAGAGCAACTTCCGCGGCAAGGGCCAGGAGCTGCGTGCGGGTGTCAACTATTCCTACTATTCCAAGTCGGTCGAGCTTGGCTTTACCGATCCCTATGTGTTCAACAAGAACGTGGCGCTCGGCATCGACCTGTTCCGGCGCGACTATAATTCGTTCAACACGACGTTGAACGGCAATCGTAACACCACCTATTCGCAGACCTCGACCGGCTTTCAGGTCCGGGCGGGTCTGCCGTTGACCGAGTTCTGGTCGCTGTCGGGTCGTTATGGGCTGTCCGACGACAAGGTGTCACTGGATAAAGCCACGTATTACACCGACAGCAACGCGGACGGTATCCGCGGCAACAGCTCTACCGACATGTGCGATCCGCTCGTCGCGGGGCGTTACCTGTGCGACTCGCTCGGTACGCGGCTGACCTCGTCGGTCGGCTATTCGCTGATCTATGACAGCCTCAACAGCCGGTTGCGCCCGACCAAGGGCACCCACTTCTCGTTCAGTCAGGACTTTGCGGGGCTCGGCGGCAGCGTGAAGTACGTCCGCACGCGCGCGGATGCGTCCAAATATTACGGGATCGGCAGCGGCTTCGTGCTCTCGTTCGCGGGCGAGGGCGGTTACATCAAGTCGCTGGAGGGCGATCGCGGGGCGGGCGTCGATTCCGTCCGCATCACCGACCGCTTCTACCTGGGCGAGCCGCAATTCCGTGGCTTCGACATTCGCGGCGTGGGTCCGCGCGTGATCCGCTATCCCTACACCAACGACAGCACCACGGGCGCGCAGACGCTGGTGACCGACAAGAACTCGATCACCAACGACGCGCTCGGCGGCCATGCCTATTATCTCGGCCGGGTCGAACTGGAGCTGCCGCTCGGCGCGGGCGCGCGCGAATTGGGGCTGCGGCCGTCGATCTATGCACAGTTCGGCAGCTTGTTCGGGCTGAAGCGCCCCGCCACGACCGGCGTGTGCGGTGCCGGCCAGACCACGGGCTGCTTCCCGACCTACACCGATCCGACGACGGGCGTCACGACGGTGCTGCCGATCTCCAATCCGGTGGTCGATTCGGCCACGGGCCTGCCGCTCTACATCAACTCCGTCATGGACAGCACCGGCGCGACGACCGCGACGTCGTACACGATCTGTCCTTCGGGCACGACCACGACGGGCACGCTCGCCGGCTGCACCAACACCGGCGCGAACACGGCGTACACGACCTCGATCGCGCCGTTCAAGGAAGTCTATTACGGCAGCACCGCGCGTCCGCGCATATCAGTGGGCATCGGCGTCAACTGGACGTCGCCGTTTGGCCCGCTGCGGATCGACGTCGCCAAGGCGCTCCTGACCCAGCCGGGCGATGACAAGAAACTCGTCACCTTCAACGTAGGAACCCAGTTCTGATGACCAAGTCCAAGCTCCTGCTCGCCGCCGCGGTTGCGGCCCCGGGCATCCTCGCCGCCGTGTCGGCCAGCGCGCAGACTGGCCCGCAAGTGTTGGTGGTCGATGTCGACCGCGTCGCCTCCACCTGCAACGCGTGCCGCACCGCCGGCACGCAGTTTCAGGCGCAGGTGCAGCAGGCGCAGCAGCGCGCGGACCAGCTCCGCTCGCAGCTCCAGACCGCCGGCCAGCCGCTCCAGGCGTCGATCACCGCGCTCAACGGCAAGGCCCCCGATGCGGCGCTGCAGGCGCGGATCACCGCCTTCCAGCAGCAGGAAGCCGCCGCCAACCAGGAGCTGCAACAGTCGCAGGCGCGGTTGCAGTCGGTTCAAGCCAACATCAATCGCCAGATCGGCGAGCGGCTGGTGCCGATCTCGGACGCGATCGTGCGTCAGCGCGGGGCGGCGATCGCGGTCGCGCGCAATTCGACGCTGGCCAACTCGACCGCCGCCGATATCAGCAACGACGTGCTGGCGCAGCTCAACACGCAGCTGACCACGATCAGCGTCACGCCGATCCCGCAGCAGCAGGCCAGTGGCGGGGCAGCTCCCGCCGCGACCCCTGCGCCCGCGACCACGGGCCGTCGCAACAGCGGCGGGCGGTGAGCGAGGCGCCCGCGGCCGCGCCGCTCGGCCCGCTTGATGTCAAGCGGGTCATGGCGGCGTTGCCGCATCGTTACCCGATGCTGCTGGTCGACCGGGTCGAGGAGCTGATCCCCGACCGGTCGATCGCGGCGATCAAGGCGGTGACGATCAATGAGGGTTTCTTTCAGGGGCACTTTCCCGGCCGCCCGATCATGCCCGGCGTGCTGATCGTCGAGGCGCTGGCGCAGGCGGCTGGGGTGCTCGCGGTCGAGAGCCTCGGCCTCGCGGGGACGGGCAAGCTCGTCTACTTCATGGCGATCGACGCGGCAAAGTTCAGGAAGCCGGTCGAGCCGGGCGTGTTGCTGCGGCTCGAGGTCGAGTTCGTCCAAAAGCGCGCCAAGGTGTGCCGCTTTGCTGGCGTTGCGAAGGTCGACGGGCAAGTCGCTGCGGAGGCTCAGTTTACCGCCACGATAGCCGACCCGCCCGCGAGCTGACGTCGGCGCGGTTGTCCCGCGGTCTCCGTTCGGCTATGTGCCTGCGACCTTTCGGGCTGGTCGGAAACCAGCCCATATCAGGAGCATTTTCATGAAGCCCAACACGCACCCCGACTATCACATGATCAAGGTGCAGATGACCGACGGCACCGTATTCGAGACCCGCTCCACTTGGGGCAAGGAAGGCGACACGATGCAGCTCGACATCGACCCGCTCGCACACCCGGCCTGGACCGGCGGGCGCGGCACGATGCTCGACGCGGGCGGCCAGGTGGCGCGCTTCAACAAGCGGTTCGGCGGGTTGACGCTCAAGCGCTGACCGCTGGCGGTTGACGCGGCGTTAACCAGCGTCGCGTTACCCCTCCACCATGTTCGCCGCCGAATATGAACCCGCCCAATTGGGCCGCCGTCGCAGCGTCCGCGCGCCGGTGTCGCTCGACGCGCGGATCGGCAAGACCGCGCGCGCCTTGTGTAAGGTGGTCGACGTGTCGGTCCACGGCGTGCGGCTGCAGACCTATTCGGCGCTGACCCGCGGCGGCACGATCTGGCTGACGCTGCCCGGGGTCGGCCAGCGCGCGGCGGACGTGATTTGGGCGGACGATTTCACCGCCGGTTGCCAGTTTCACCAGACGCTCGATGAGGACAAGGTCGCCGAGCTGGTTGCGCTCAGCCAAGGCACCCGCTGAGGCGTGGCGGAGAGGGTGGGATTCGAACCCACGGTGAGCGTGAACCCACGGCGGTTTTCAAGACCGCTGCCTTAAACCACTCGGCCACCTCTCCCGCGCGCGTTCGCTTTACCGGGCTGGCGATCGGTCGTGCAAGGCCCGCGACGATTGGTGTTCCGGCGCGCGCGCCGCTGTGCCAAAGGCGGACGATGGGGCGGGTGATCAGATCGGTACGGTGGACGGCGGCGCTGCTGCTCGCGTGCATGGGGCCGGGCGGCGCGGTGTCGGCGCAAGACGATGCGGGGTTTCAGACATTCCTCGCCTCGCTACGCCCGCGCGCGCTGGCGGCGGGGGTAAGCGCAGCTACGGCGGACGCGGTGCTGCCGACGCTGACGTTCAATGCGCGCGTCGTCGAGTTCGACCGCGCGCAGCCGGGCAATGACCCGAACGCGCCCGCGCCGAAGTTCGCGCCTTACTATCGCACGCATGTCGACGCGGCGCGGATCAGTCGTGGGCGCGAGGTGTATGCGACGCAACGCCCGCTCGCGCGCCGGTTCGAGGCGGAGTCGGGCGTACCCGAGGCGATCGCGGTGTCGATCTGGGGCAATGAAAGCAATTACGGCGCGTACACGGGCAATTTCGACCTGCTCCGCAGCCTCGCCAGCCTCGCTTACGATGGTCGGCGGCGCGAGCTGTTCACGGGCGAGTTCCTCGACGCGCTCAAGATGGTCGACCGCGGCGTGCCGCGCGAGCAGCTGAAGGGGAGCTGGGCGGGCGCGACGGGCAACCCGCAATTCCTGCCCTCGATCTACCTACGCGTTGCGCGCGATGGCGATGGCGACGGCCGCGCGGATATCTGGCGCAGCCCCGCCGATACGCTCGCCTCGATCGCGAACTATTTCCGTGACGCCGGGTGGCGGCGGGGGCAGCCCTGGGGCTTGGCGGTGAGCGTGCCCGCCCGCTTCGACGAGCGGCAGGTGAGCAACCGACTACTCAGCCCGCGTTGCCCGCGGGTGTTCGCGCGGCATAGCGGCTGGCGGACGATGGCCGAATGGCGCGCGCTGGGTATCCAGCCGCAATCGCGCGAATGGCCCGAAGATCGCGTGCTCGCGACCTTGTTTCAGCCCGATGGCGCGGGGCAGACAGCGTATCTGCTGACGAGCAATTACCGCGTGATCCTCGATTACAACTGCTCCAACTTCTACGCGCTGTCGGTGGGGCTGCTGGCCGATGCGGTCGAGCGGTAGCGTTGTTGCGGCGGCGCTGCTGCTGAGTGCCTGTGTCGGCAGCCCGCGACCGGGCGGGTCGGCGATTGGCTATGACGCGATCGGCGCGGCGACCTGGTATGGCGCGGCGTTCGCCGGACGCCCGACCGCCTCGGGTGCGCCGTTCGACCCCGCTGCTCTGACTGCGGCACACCGCACGCTGCCGCTCGGCACGCTGGTGGAGGTGACCGCGCTCGACTCCGGTCGCCACCTGCGCGTGCTGATCAACGATCGCGGACCCCGCGACACGAGACTGCTGATCGACCTGTCGCGCGCCGCCGCAGACACGCTCGGCGGCCCGCGCCACCTCACGCGCGTCCGCGTCCGCGCGGTCGCCGGACAGTCTCTCCCGCGCGGCGAAAAGCGCGAGCCGCTGACCGCCGCGCGTGACGCGGGCGGGCGCGGCGGCTATCGACCCTGAGATCATCCTGCCGAACCGATGGAACGCACCCCCGTGAAGACGACTTACCTCGCGCCGCTCGCCTTCGTCCTGCTCGCCGTTCCGGGCCAGGCCGCCGCGCCGGTGTTCGATACCCCCGCCCCGGTCGCGTTCATGCAGGACCTGTCCACCGGCGCGGTGCTCTACCAAAAGGATGCCGACCGCCGGATGCCGCCCGCCTCGATGGCGAAGATGATGACGGTGTATCTGGCATTCGACCTAATCCAGCATGGCCAGCTCAGGCTCGACCAGAAGATCGAGGTGCGGCCCGAGACGTGGAAGAAATGGCATTCGCAGGGTTCGACGATGTTTCTCGGCGTCGGCGAGCAACCGACGGTGGCGGACCTGCTCCATGGCATCGTG
The DNA here is from genome assembly GCA_964247225.1 of uncultured Sphingomonas sp. Lineage (GTDB taxonomy): Bacteria > Pseudomonadota > Alphaproteobacteria > Sphingomonadales > Sphingomonadaceae > Sphingomonas. The sequence goes on from CAXTTU010000061.1 coordinate 6,575, forward strand.
ACGCTGTCGGGCAACGACGCCTGCGTGGTGTTGGCGGAGGGCGTGGCGGGGACCGAGGAGGCGTTTGTCGGCCAGATGAACGAGGCGGCGGCGCGGATCGGGCTGCACGACAGTCACTTCGGGACCTCGAACGGCTGGCCCGACAATGGCGTGACCTATGTCACCGCCCGCGACCTCGGCAAGCTGGCGGTGGCGACCATCCAGAACCATCCGCAACTATACCACACCTTCTACTCACAGCGCAGCTTCAGCTGGGGCAAGACGCTGGGCGCGGGCAAGGACATCAGCCAGGATAACCGCGATCCGCTGCTTGGCCGCGTGGCGGGCGCGGACGGGCTCAAGACCGGGCATACCGACGAGGCGGGCTATGGCTTTACCGGCTCCGCTGAGCAGAACGGGCGGCGGCTGGTGATGGTGGTGGCCGGTCTCAACAGCTTTAACCAACGCATTGAAGAGTCGGTCAAGTTCATGGACTGGGGCTTTCGCGCGTGGCAGCAGAAGACGCTGGCGCACAAGGGCAAGCTGGTTGAGACCGCGGACGTGCAATTGGGCAACAGCAACCATGTCGGGCTGGTGACCGCGCAAGACCTGAAGGTGACATTACCCGGCGGCGCGGTGCCGCCCATGCAGGCCAAGGTCGTGTATGACGGCCCGATCAAGGCGCCGATCAAGGCGGGGCAGCATGTCGCCGACCTCGTCGTCACTTCGCCCGGGCTCCCCGCCCAGACACTGCCGCTGGTGGCGCAGGCGGATGTGGCGCAGGCGGGTTTCTTCGGGCGGGCCTGGGCGGGGCTGCGCTCGCTGTTCGGCGGGTGAGCGGGGCGGCGCGCTTCATCACGCTGGAGGGCGGGGAGGGCGCGGGCAAATCGACCCAGGCGCGCGCGCTCGCGGCGGCGTTGGGTGCGCGTGGCATCGACACAGTGGTCACGCGCGAGCCGGGCGGGAGCGAAGGCGCGGAGGCGATCCGTGCGCTACTGCTCGGCGGCGGCGTCGACCGCTGGAGCGCGCGGGCCGAGGCGCTGCTGTTCGCCGCCGCGCGCGCGGATCATGTCGAGCGGCTGATCCGCCCCGCGCTGACGGCTGGGCGATGGGTAATTTGCGACCGGTTTCTTGACTCGACTCGCGCCTACCAAGGCGCGGGCGAGGGGGTGGAGGATGCAGCGGTCCTAATGCTGCACGCCTTTGGCTCCGAAGGATTGTTGCCCGACCGTACCTTCGTGCTCGATCTGTTGCTGATTGAAGGTGAGGCGCGCGCCGCCCGACGCGACGGGGCGGCGGCGGATCGCTTTGCCGCGCGCGGGCGGGCATTCCACGAAGCGGTCGCGCGCGGCTTCCGCGCCATCGCCGAGCGCGAGCCCGGGCGGGTGCGCGTCGTCGATGCGAGCGGCGCACCCGAACAGGTGACCGCGCGGCTGCTCGCTGGGCTCGCCGACCTGCTGCCATGACGTTGCTCCTCGGCCACGACCGCGCGCGCGAGGCGTTCCTCGCCGCCGCGAACGGGGGCTCGCTTCACCACGCCTGGCTGCTCACCGGCCCGGCTGGGGTCGGCAAGGCTAGTTTCGCGCGCGCGGCGGCGTTGCGGCTGCTCGCGGCGGCGAGCGACCCCGATCTGCCACCCGCGTTCGACGTCTCGCCCAACCACCGCATTGCCAAGCTGTTCGCGGCGGGCTCACATCCGGATTACCGCTTGCTCCAACGCCTGCCCAAGAAGGATGCAAAGGAGGCGAGCGAGGGCCGCGCGCCCGATCTCGCGCGCAACGTCAGCGTCGATCAGGTCCGCGCGCTGCTGGCGAGCTTTGCGACCACGCCCGCGCTGTCGCCCCGTCGCGTCGTGGTGATCGACGCGATCGACGATCTTGAGCGCGCCGCCGCCAACGCGCTGCTCAAGGGACTGGAGGAGCCGCCCGCCGGGACCGTGTTCCTGCTCGTCAGCCATATGCCCGGCCGCCTGTTGCCGACGATCCGCTCGCGCTGCCGGGTGCTACGGTTCGAGCCCCTGGGTGAGGCGGACATGGCGCGCGTCCTCGCCGATGCGCTGCCCGAGGCGGAACAGACCGAGCTACGCGCGCTGGTCCGCGCGGGCGCGGGCTCGCCCGGGCGGGCGCTCGGCTATGCGGGCCTTGACCTCGCCGCGATTGACGTCGCGCTGGCGAGCATCGCCGGGGACGGCGACCGCGACAATGCGCGCCGCCTCAAGCTGGCGCAATCACTCGCGCTAAAGGCAGCGCAGCCGCGCTACGAGGCGTTCCTGGAACGCGTGCCGACCTTCCTCGCCGACGCCGCCGCGCACCGGCAGGGGCCAGCGCTCCGCACCGCGCTCGACGCCCATGCACAGGCGCGCGAGATCGGGGGGGCCGCGCGCGGGCTGTCGCTCGACGCCGCCGCGACCGTGTTCGAGCTGGCGGGCTTGGTGGCGACGCTGGCGAGCGCGCCCGCGAACGGCTAAAGCGCGTCATGGCCGAACCGTTCTACATCACCACCGCGATCAGCTACCCGAACGGTCGCCCGCATATCGGTCACGCCTATGAAGCGATCGCCGCCGACGCGATCGCGCGTTTCCAGCGGCAGGCGGGGCGCGACGTGCGGTTCCAGACCGGGACGGACGAGCACGGCCTCAAGATGGTGCAGACCGCGCGCGAGCGGGGTGTCGACACGCGAGCGCTCGCGGACGAGATGTCGGGCCATTTCCGCTACATGGACGACCGGCTTCATATCTCCTATGACCGGTTCATTCGCACCGTCGAGCGCGACCATCACGGGGCGAGCGCCGCCTTGTGGCGCGCGATGGAGGCGGCGGGTGACCTGTACCTCGACCGCTATGAGGGTTGGTATTCGGTCCGCGACGAGGCCTTCTATACGGAGGCGGAACTGACCGAGACCGACGGGGTCAAGCTGTCCCCGCAAGGCACGCCGGTCGAGTGGACGGCGGAGGAGACGTGGTTCTTTCGCCTGAGCAAATATCAGCAGCCGTTGCTCGACCACTATGCCGCCAAGCCCGACTTCATCCGCCCGGAGGCGCGGCGCAACGAGGTGCTGCGCTTCGTCGAGGGCGGTCTCGCTGACCTGTCGGTGTCACGGACCAGCTTCGATTGGGGCGTGAAAGTGCCGGGCAGCCCGGGGCACGTCATGTATGTCTGGGTCGACGCGCTCGCCAATTACCTGACCGGCGTCGGCTACCCGAACGGGGGCGAGGCGTTTCGGCGTTGGTGGCCCGCCGACGTGCACCTGATCGGCAAGGACATCGTCCGCTTTCACGCGGTCTACTGGCCCGCGTTCCTGATGTCCGCGGGCCTGCCGCTGCCAAAGCAGGTGTTCGGCCACGGTTTCCTGCTTCACCGCGGCGAGAAAATGAGCAAGTCGCTCGGCAACGTCATCGACCCGATCGAACTGGCGGATCGCTACGGCGTCGACGCGCTCCGCTACTTCCTCCTGCGCGAGGTGAGCTTCGGACAGGATGGCAGCTGGTCCGCGGAAGCGATTGTCTCGCGGGCGAATGCCGAGCTTGCCAACGCGTTCGGCAACCTCGCGCAGCGGACGCTGTCGTTCATCGCTAAGAACCTGGGAGGCACGTTGCCGGAGCGGGGAAGGGCGGGGGAGGCGGACGGCGTGCTGATCGAGGAGGTCACGGTGGCCTGCGCCGGGTTCAAGACGGCGTTCGAGGACCTCGCGCTGAGCCAGGGCATCGAGATGTGGTTGCGGGGCGTGTTCGCGTGCAATCAGTATATCGACGCGGAAGCGCCTTGGTCGCTGCGCAAGACCGATCCCGAGCGGATGCATGCGGTGTTGCGGACGCTGGTGCGCGCGATCCGGATGCTGGCGATCACGATCCTGCCGGTGGTGCCCGATGCGGCGGGCAAGGTGCTCGATCAGCTCGGCGCGAAGGCGCGCGACCATGCGGCGGTCGATGACGAGGGCTGGTACGACACGCTCGCCGGGACCGACTTCCGCATCGTCGCGCCGACGCCGGTGTTCCCCCGGCTCGAACTGCCCGCGGCGGAGGCGGCATGATGCTCGCCGACAGCCACTGCCACCTGAACTACAAGGGCGTGGCCGAGCAACAGGCGGCGGTGCTCGAACGCGCCCGCGCGCGCGGCGTGACCGCGATGCTCAACATCGCCACGCGCGCGAGCGAATGGGACGCGGTGATCGCCACCGCCGAGCGCGAGCCGGACGTCTGGGCGACGGTCGGCATCCACCCGCACGAGGCGGACGCGCATCCCGAGGTCAACGCCGCGCGGCTGGTCGCGCGCGCCGCGCACCCGCGCGTCGTGGGGCTGGGAGAAAGCGGGCTCGATTATCATTACGACCATTCCGACCGTGCGCGTCAGCAGGCAAGCTTCCGCGCGCACATCGCCGCCGCGCGCGAGACGGGGCTGCCGCTAGTGGTGCATACCCGCGATGCAGAGGACGACACCGCCGCGATCCTGCGCGAGGAGATGGGGCAGGGCACATTCCCGTGCGTGATCCACTGCTTCACGGGGACGAGCGCGTTTGCGGATCAAATGCTTGCGCTCGGTTTCACCATCTCCATCTCAGGTATCGTGACGTTCAGGAACGCGCGCGAGTTGCAGGAGGTCGCCGCCCGATTGCCACTCGACCGGCTGCTGGTCGAGACCGACGCGCCGTTCCTCGCGCCCGTCCCGCATCGCGGTAAGCCGGGGGAGCCGGCGTTCGTCGCCGACACGGTCGCGTTCCTCGCCAGGCTGAGAGGGGAGGAGCCGGCGACGCTCGCCGAGGCGACCGCGTGCAACTTTCACGCGCTGTTTACCAAAACCGCCACATGAGGATCCGCATCCTTGGCTCGGGTACTTCGTCGGGCGTGCCGCGCATCGGCAACGATTGGGGCGCGTGCGATCCGACCGAGCCGCGCAACCGCCGTACCCGCGCGTCGGCGCTGGTCGAGCATGGCGACACGCGCGTGCTGATCGATACCAGCCCCGACATGCGCGACCAGCTGCTCGCCGCGGGGGTGGGGACGGTCGACGCGGTGATCTGGACGCATGACCATGCCGATCACCTCCACGGCATCGATGACCTCCGCCAGCTGTTCCACAATCAAGGTCGCCCAGTGCGCGCGTTCGCCCGGCCCGCGATGATCGCCGCAATCGTCCAGCGCTTCGGTTATGTGTTCAGCGGTCGCGAGGGCTATCCCGCGACGGTCGAGCTCGAGCCGTTGCCAGACCGTGTCAAAATCGGCGACCTTGACGTGTTCACGGTCGACCAACCGCACGGACGGATCGCCTCGGCGGGGTTGCGGTTCGAGGCAGACCGCCGGACGATCGGCTATGCGACTGATTTCCACGACCTGACGCCCGCAATGGCCGCGCATTATCGCAAGGTCGATATCTGGGTCGTGGACGCGCTCCGCCGCGCGCCGCATCCGACGCACCCGACACTTGATGCGGTGCTCGGCTGGGCTCACGAGTTAAAGCCCGAACGCACCGCGTTGATCCATATGGATAATTCCATGGACTATCGCTCGCTGCTGGAAGTGCTGCCTGCGGGTGTCGAGCCCGGCTATGACGGTTGGGAGCTGTCATGCTGACGGGCGAGCATGGGCCGACGACATTCGCGTATCTGCTGCTGCTCGCGCTACCGATCTCGGCGCTGATCGCGCGGCGGGTGCCGTTCTTGCGCGTGTTGTGGATGGGGCTGACCTGGGCGGTCCTGTTCGGGGTGCTGCTGCTCGTCGTCGGACAGCGCGAGCGGTTCGACCCGCTGATGGCGCGCGCGGCCAAGCTGTTCCACCTCGACGACCAGAACGTCGTCGGGTCGGAGGTCCGCATCCGGATGAGCCCCGACGGTCATTTCTGGGCGCGCGCGAACATCGCGGGCGTGGAGCGGCGGATGCTGATTGACAGCGGTGCGACCGTCACCGCGCTGTCGACCGACACCGCGAACGCGGCCGGGCTTGAGGTCAGCAACAGCGTGTTCCCGATGGAGCTGCGCACCGCCAACGGTTCGATCACCGCCAAGGTGTCGACCGTCGACGAGCTTCGGCTCGGCAATGTGGTCGCGCGCGATCTGCCGGTGGTGGTGTCGCCCGCGTTCGGCGACACCGACGTGCTGGGGATGAACTTCCTGTCCCGGCTGAAGAGCTGGCG
>CAXTTU010000062.1:0-12418 GCA_964247225.1 uncultured Sphingomonas sp.
GCCATCTGTTCCGGCGTCACCGTCGGCACCATCTTCCCCTTGTCGGCACGTCCGCTACACGCGTCCCTCTAGGCGCGAGCGCGCGTCCACCGCAACCCCCACGCGACCGAACCGGACCTTCGAACCATGACCGACGCCGCCCTCCTCGCCGCCCGCAGCGCCCTGCGCCCGCTGCACCGCGCCGCCGAACCCGATGTTCTAAAGCCGCTGCTCGCGCGCGCCGCGCTCACCGCCGAATCACGCGAGCGGGTGACCGGGACTGCCCGCGCGCTGCTCGCCGATCTGCGCGCGGCGCAGGGCAAGGGGTGGGTTAACCGGTTCCTGCACGAATACCGGCTCAACTCGTCGGAGGGCGTCGCGCTGCTCAGCCTCGCCGAGGCTTTCCTGCGCGTCCCCGACCCGGAGACCGCCGACCTGCTGATCGCGGACAAGCTCGGCGACGCGGACTGGCGCGCGCATACCGGCAAGTCGTCGTCCTTGCTCGTCAACTCGGCGACCTGGGGGCTGGTGGTCGGGCGCGCGCTGGTGGCGGAGGACGAGGCGGGTCCGTTGCGCCGCCTGATCGCCAGAGCGGGCGAGCCGTTCGTGCGGCAGGCGGTCGGCGCCGCGATGAGGATGATGGGCGAGATCTTCGTGATGGGCCGGACGATCGACGAAGCGATGCGGCGAATGCGCCGGACGGAGAATGCGGGCTTCACCGCCAGCTTTGATATGCTGGGTGAGGCGGCGCGGACAAAGGAAGACGCGGCGCGGTATTTCGCTTCGTACAAGCAGGCTGTGCTGGAAGTCGGCAAACGAGCAGGTGAGGGCCATTCGATCTCGGTCAAGCTCTCCGCACTCCATCCCAGGTACGAGGTTGCGCAGTATGACCGCTGTGTCCCCGAGCTGACGGCTAGGCTCGAGATGATGTGCAATCTCGCCAAGGAGGTCGGCATCCACCTCACCGTCGACGCGGAGGAGAGCGAGCGGCTGGAGATGAGCCTCGACATCATCGAGGGCGTGATGCGCCAGCCCCGGTTCCGCGGCTGGGACGGGTTCGGCATGGCGGTGCAGGCGTATAGCAAGCGCGCGCGCGCCGTGGTCGCCTGGGCCGATACGCTGGCGGCGGAAACGGGGCAGGTGTTCAACGTCCGCCTCGTCAAGGGCGCGTACTGGGACAGCGAGATCAAGCGCTGCCAAGTCGAGGGGCTGAGCGACTATCCGCTGTTCACGCGCAAGGCGGCGACCGACGTGTCCTACCTCGCGGTCGCGCGCGACATGCTCGATGCGGAGCACCTCCGCCCCGCCTTCGCCTCGCATAACGCGCTGACGGTGGCGACGATCGTCGAATGGGCGGGCAACCGGCGTGACTTCGAGTTTCAGCGGCTGCACGGGATGGGCGACGGGCTGTACGAGCGGCTGGTGCGCGAGCATGGCTATCACTGCCGCGTGTATGCGCCGGTGGGCGGGCATCGCGACTTGCTCGCCTATCTGGTGCGGCGGCTGCTGGAGAACGGCGCGAACTCGTCGTTCGTCCACCAGCTCGCAGACGAGCGGTTGAGCGAGGCGGACATCCTCGCCGACCCGGTGGCGAAGATCGCGGCGGTCGGCGGCGCTCGTCATCCTAGCATCCCGCTGCCGCGCGACCTGTTCGCGCCGGGGCACCGGAATAGCGAGGGGCTGGACCTTAGCGACCGCGCGGTGCTGGCGCGGACGGTGGAGCGTGTGAGCGTGCCCATCTCTCCCCGTCACCCCGGACTTGATCCAGGGTCCCGCTTTGTCGGCGGGGAACAAGGCAGCGGGACCCCGGGTCAAGCCCGGGGTGACGAGGAAAGTGGTGTTGGGGCCGCGATCACCCGCGCCTCTGCCGCCTTCCCCGCCTGGGCCGCCACCCCCGTCGACCACCGCGCCGCGGTGCTCGACCGCCTCGCCGACCTGCTCGAAGCCAACCGCGATGAGCTGATGGCGCTGTGCGTGCAGGAGGCAGGCAAGACCATTCCCGACGCGATCGGGGAGGTGCGCGAGGCGGCGGACTTCTGCCGCTATTACGCCGCGGAGGCGCGTGCGAAGCTGCGCCCCGTCGAGCTGCCCGGCCCGACGGGGGAGCGCAACACGCTTCGCCTCGCCCCTCGCGGCGTATGGGCGACGATCGCGCCGTGGAACTTCCCGCTCGCCATCTTCCTCGGCCAGACGGTCGCGGCGCTGGTGACGGGCAACGCCGTCGTCGCCAAGCCCGCCCCGCAGACGCCGCGGGTCGCGGCGCGCGGGGTGGCGCTGGCGCATAAGGCGGGGGTGCCGCGCGACGCGCTGGTGCTGGTCACCGGCGGGCCGGAGGTGGGCGCGGCGCTGACCGCGGACGCGCGCATCGCCGGGGTCGCGTTCACCGGCTCGACCGCGACCGCGCGGCGGATTGCGCGCTCGCTGCTGGAGGACGATGATCGCCCGCTTGTGCCGCTGATCGCCGAGACAGGCGGCATCAACGCAATGATCGTCGATTCGACCGCGCTCCCCGAACAGGTCGTTGCGGACGTGGTGACCAGCGCGTTCCGCTCGGCGGGTCAGCGTTGCTCGGCGCTCCGCCTGCTGCTCGTGCAGGAGGACGTGGCCGAAGGGCTGCTCCACATGCTGTCGGGGGCGATGGACACGCTGCGCGTCGGCGATCCGGGCGACCCCGCGACCGATGTCGGGCCGGTGATTGACCGCGCGGCGTACGACCGGCTGATGCGCTATCGTGAAGGGGCGCGGGAGCGCTGGGTCAAGACCGTGGATGTGCCCGATCAGGGCCTGTTCGTGCCGCCGACGTTGATCCGGCTTGACCGCCCGGAGCAACTCGACACCGAATGGTTCGGGCCGCTGCTCCACGTCGCGACCTGGCGCGCGGGCGAGCTGGGGGAGACCATCGCGCGCGTCAACGCCAAGGGCTATGGCCTGACGATGGCGCTCCACAGCCGCATCGCGCGCGCTGCCGAGCTGGCGGAGGCGGAGGCGCGGGTGGGCAATCTGTACGTCAACCGCTCGATGATCGGCGCGGTGGTGGGCAGCCAGCCGTTCGGCGGCGAGGGGCTGTCGGGCACCGGCCCCAAGGCGGGCGGGCCGCACTACCTCCAGCGCTTCTGCGTCGAGCGGGCGGTGTCGGTGGACACGACCAGCGCCGGGGGGAACGCGACGTTGCTGTCGCTGGATGAGGGCGGGATTTAGGGAAGAAGGGAGCCTCATGCCAAGGCGCAAGGAGGCAAAGAACAAAGAAGGCGGTTCGCGCGGAGGCGCGGAGACGCGGAGGGGTTGCGCGCGACGCTCTCGCATATTCCCGCCGCGCAAGCGGCATTCAACAATGTGAGAGGCCGCTGCGCGGCCAAGGGAGCTGCCCTTCTCCGCGTCTCCGCGCCTCCGCGTGAACAATCTTTTCGCGCCTTCGCGCCTTTGCGTGAGGCTATTCCTTCTCCGCCACCGCATAGGGCGGCACGAACCGCCCATCTAGCGTGACGGCGAGGTTGGTCTGCGTCGGATAGGCAAGCTCCACCCCCTCCGCCGCGAAGCGTTCGATGATCGCCAGCGCGACGTCGTGGCGCGCGCGGTAGAACGCTTCATAGTCGGCGCTGGGCGAGTCGAACTCGACCTGGAAATCGTGGCTCGACGCGCCGAAGCCGACGAACCCGGCGTGAATGAAGCCGAGGTCCGCCGCGCGCACGATCTCCTCCAGCATCGCCGGGATTGCGCGCAAGCGGTCGGGCGGTGTCGCGCGGTGGACCGGGAGCGTGAAGCTCACGCGCCGATATTCACGGCGGCTGACGTTCTGGATTTCCTTGTCGAGCAGGTTCTTGTTCGAGATGATCCGCTCTTCGCCGCCGGGCGAGCGGAGCCGCGTGGTCTTGAGCCCGATCGCCTCCACCGTGCCCGTGGTCTGGTCGTAACCGATCGTGTCGCCGCGCCGGAACGGGCGGTCGAAGATGATCGCCAGCGCCGCGAACAGGTCGGCAAAGGTGCTCTGCGCCGCGAGGCCGATCGCGATGCCGCCGACGCCGAGCCCCGCGACCAGCCCGGTGACGTTGACGCCGACATTGTCGAGCACCACCACCAGCGCGATCGCGAACAGCGCGAAGTTGACCAGCACGCGGATCAGCCCGATCGCGGTGGCGAGCGCGGCATGCTCGCCCGCGGTGCGCCGCTCGATCGTGCCGAGGATCAGCTCGCGCGCCCAGATAGCGAACTGGAACACCGCCGCGACCGTGAACAGGAAGTGGATCGCGTCGGCGATGTCGGTCGGCGCGTGCGCGTAACGCTCGACCAGCCGCGCGGAAAGCATCACGGTGAAGACCTGGTTGGTCGCCGCCACCGCGCGCCCGATGATCGCGGGCCAGCCAGTGCCGATCTCGTCGCGCTCGCACAGATGCTCGGCGACCCGCCGCGCGCCGCGTAGCGCGAGGTAGATGCCGGTGCCGATGGCGGCGGCGATCAGCACCTGCAGCCAGTGGTGATGGAGCCATGCAGCGCCCGAGGTGAACAGGTCCCGCGCCTGCTGGTGGATGTCTGCGCGGTCGATCGGGGGGAGGATGGGCGCGGGGCCGGGAGCGGCGGCGGTTACGGGGTGCGACGGCATCGGGAGGGCTTAGGGCGGCGAAGCTGAACGGGGAAGGACGGGCGGGCTCGCTTAGAGGTTGGACAGACCTACACGACATATTCTTCCGTCACCCCGGCCTTGTGCCGGGGTCCAGCGTTGTGCGGACATGCCACGGCGGCATCGAGCGCGGACGGCTGGACCCCGGCACAAGGCCGGGGTGACGAGCTAAGTGCTGGGGTGGCGCAGCCCGGCCGACTCCTTACGCCGCGACCGCTTCCTGCACCTCCGCTTCGAGGAACTCGATCAGCCCTCGCTCCCACCTGTTGAGCCATTGCGTCGCCCTCGGCAAACGCAGCGTCTCGCGGAACGTCGCCTGTGCGTCCTTGTCCTTGGCGAGCTCGATCAGCCGCGGGTGGACATAGCTCTTGCGCGCGATAGCGGGGGTGTTGCCGAGCTCCTCCGTCACCGGCTCGAGCATCGCCTTGAGCGAAACGTACTCGCTCGCCGAGCCCAGTGTCTCGAACGCCACAACGCTCGCGCCCCAGGTGCGGAAGTTCTTGGCGGAGAAACGGTCGCCCATCGCCGCGTGGATGTAATCGTTGACGTCCGTCGACGTGACCGCGTGCGTGCCGCCGTCCTTGTCGAGCCAATGGAACAGGTGCTGGCCGCGCAGGTCCTGCATCTTCTTGACGAAGCGGACCAACGTGTTGTCGGTGATCGTCAAGGTGCGCTGCTTGCCATGCTTGGCGCGGTAGCTCAGCTTGAGCGTGCGCCCGGTCAGGTCGGCGTGGCGCTTCTGCAGGGTGGTCGCGCCGAAGCTCTTGTTCTTGAGCGCATATTCCTCGTTGCCGACGCGCAGGTGGCCGAGGTCGAGCAGGCGGACGATCGCGGCGACGGTGGTGTCCTTGCCGACATTGTCACGCTTCAGGTCCTCGGCCGCGCGCTCGCGAAGGCGCGGCAGCTTGCGACCGAAGGCGGAGCACAGCTCGTACTTCGCCGACTCCTGCGCTTCGCGGAATCCGAGATGGTAGCGATATTGCTTGCGACCCTTGTCGTCCCAGCCGACCGCCTGGATGTGCCCGTTGGGGTCGGGGTTGAACCAGGCGTCGCGATAGGCGGGCGGCAGGCCGATCTTGTTCAGCCGGTCGATCGCGTCGCGATCGGTGATGCGGGCACCGTCGGGGGCGAAATAGGCCCATTTGCCGCGAACCTGCTTGCGGGTGATGCCGGGCCCGCTGTCGTCACACCAGATGATCTCGTCCACGATGGGGGAATGCGTGCGCGCCCGCTTCGTTCCGGGCCATGCCTGAGCAGCCAGTGCTGCGCAGGCCGCTCGACGAGCGCGTAGAGGAGGGCGGAGGCGATGAGGACGAGCAGCAGATAGGCGGCGGCGAGCGGCCACGGCAACGCGTGGCCGCGGTGGACGAACACCAGCGAGAAGCTTTTCCACAGCAGCGAATGGCTGAGATAGGTCGCGAAGCTGATCTCCCCCAGCCAATGGAGGACGCGCCCGCCGAGCGGGTTGCACGACGCGTTGGCGGTGAGCGCCAGCGCGAGCAGCAAGGCGGCGAACGCGGCGGGGATGCTCGCCGTCTCGACCAGCGCGCCGGTGCCGAACAGCGCCAGGACGATCGCCGCCGTTCCCGCCGCGACCAGCGCCGGGCGCAAGGGTGCGTCACGCCAGCGCAGCCACAGGGCGGAGACCGCGCCGCCGCAGACGAACTCGGACACGCAGCGCAGCAGGCCGAAATGGGGGATGTCGTCGCCCATCCAGCGCACGCCCCGCGCGGCCATCAACAAGGAGGCGGACCCGATCACCAGCGCGATCGCGAGCAGGAGCGCCGGCGTCGGCAGCCGCCGCCAGTCGACCCGCATCGCCAGCAGCGGGAACAGCAGATAGGCGAACAGCTCGCAACTGATTGACCAGGCCGGGTCGTTCCACAGCAGCGATGGCGTGAAACCCCAATTCTGGAGCAACAGCACATGCACGGGAAGCGCGGCGAAGTGGAACCGTTCGGGCTCCGGGTGGCCCGTGGCGATCAGCACCAGCGCCAGCACGACCGCGTAGCCGAGCATGGCAAGGTGCAGCGGCCAGATACGCGCCACCCGCCGGAACAGGAAAGGTGGCACCGCGCGCCAGCCCTGCACCCGAATGCGGTCGGCATAGCTCAGCCAGATCACGAATCCGGACAGGAGGAAGAAGAAGTCGACCGCGAAATAGCCTTTCGCCAGCACCGCCAGCACCAGCGGCGGCAGTGCAAGCGCGAGCCGGAGGTGGTAGAGCACTACCCACCACGCCGCGACCCCGCGCGCGCCGGTCAGGGCGCGAAGCTCGGTCATGCGGGCGCGAGCCGGGCGCGGCGCATCGGGCGGAAGCTCTCGCCCGCCCGCGCCCGCGCGCAATAGGTGTCGAGCCCGATCTGCGCGCCGATCAGCATGAAGATGAACGGCTGAAACGCGATGGCGATGAACGCCGCGCCGAGCAGGTAGATGAGCTGCCCTTGCTGAAGCGCGCTCGCCAGCGGCGCGATCCAGGCGCGGTCGGGGGTCGCGGCCCGGTAGCGGCGGCGCAGCACCTCCATGCGGACGAGGCCCGACAGGTTGATGAGCAGCCACAGCGCGAGGCCCGGATAGCCCTGCTCGCCCAGCATCTCGAAATAGGCGGAATGGTAGGCGCGCGCCGCATCGACCTCGACGTCCGACTTGACCGTCGCGCTCGCGCCGCTGCCGACCAGCGCGACCGTGTCGATGCGCAGGTGGTTGCCGCGATACGCTTCGAACCCGCCGCCGAACGGGTGATCGTGCGCATATGCCCTAGTCCACGCCCATACAGCGATGCGCGTCGCGGCGGACTGGTCGCCCTGATAGGTCTTGATGGTGCTCATCCGGCTGGTGAACGCGGCGGGGAGAAACGGGACGGCAACGGCGGCGACCAGCGCCAGCGCGCCGAGATAGAGCGCGCGGCGCTTCACCTCGCGCAAGGTGAGCGCGGCGAGTAGACCGATGCAGAGCAGGCCCGTGCGCGTCGACGTGCCGACCGGGATCAGCAGGCACGCGAAGACGAGCGCGTAGCAGAACGCCTTGACCCGCCAGTCGGGGCGGAAGATCGTGCCGTGGCGCGTGAACCACAGGATCGCGGGGATGATCGCGATCGCCACCGCCGAGATGGTGCTCCCTTCGTACAGCCCCGAATTGCTCGACACCATGAGGTTGAGCGAGCCGTACCCCCCGCCGCCGGAGGCCAGCGTCTTGATGCCGCCGACGATGATGATCGAACTCGCCGACACGACCATGAACAGCAGCAGCGCCTCGATCCGCAACCGGGTGCGCAAGGTGAACGGCAGGAACGCGGCAAAGGCGAGCGCCTTCCACACCCAGTCCCATTTCTCGCGCGCCTCGACCGGAAAGTCGGCGGTGACCGTGGTGCCCCAGCAATAGAGCAGCAGCACGACGAGCAGCACCTGCCGCGGCGCGACGCGTGTCCCCGCCTTGCTGTCGGCGAGCAGCCATCCCGCGACCGCCAGCCCGACCGCGATCAGCGACACGGGTACCGAGTTGAGGAGATAATAGGTCAGCCGCTGCGGCGAGACGATGTCGATATAGACATAGGCCAGCACGAACAGGAACGGTCGCCGGAACCCGGCGGCGAACAAGGCGAGCAAGAAGCCGATCAGCGCGAGGTCACGCATGGGGCGGCTCGGAAGGGGGCTCCGCATCGAGGTCCGCCCGGCGCAGCAACAGCCACGCCGCGAGCAGCAGCACCCCATGGCTGACGCCGAGGGCGAGGGTGTCGATCACGGGTGCGGCCTCACAAACGCCGGGGTAGCGGCGCGGGGTTGCGGGGCGGTTAAGGACAACGAACGTCTCCACCCTACCGTCACCCCGGCTCAAGGCCGGGGTGACGGGAGTGGCATGGAGGGTTCGGGTTAGAGCCGCCTGCCGAGGGCCGTTCTCAACCTTGCCTCGCGCGATTACCCCACCTTAATGCCCCCCGTGCAACCCGCGCTGCCATGCGTATCCTGCACGTCCTCGACCACGGGCTCCCGCTTCAGAGCGGTTACACCTTTCGCACCCGCGCGATCCTGAAAGCGCAGGAGGGGCGGGGGTGGAGCGTTGCGGCGGTGACCGGGCCTCGGCAGGGCGCGGCGGCGGCAGGGGTGGAGGAGGTGGACGGGCTCACCTTCCACCGCACGGTGCCCCCACGCCGCTGGCCGTCGCCGATCGGCGAGCTGGCCGAGATCGCCGCCTTCGCGCGCCGGATCGACGCCGCAGTCGGCGCGTTCCGTCCGGACGTGCTTCACGCGCACTCGCCGGTGCTGGACGCACTCGCCGCGCTGAAGGTGGCGCGCGCGCGGCGGTTGCCGCTCGTGTACGAAATCCGCGCGTTCTGGGAGGACGCGGCGGTGGGCAACGGGACCGGGCGCGAGGGCTCGCTTCGTTATCGCGCGACGCGCGCGCTGGAGACCTGGGCGGTGAACCGGGCGGATGCGGTGGCGGTGATCTGCGAAGGGCTGCGCGGTGACCTCGTCGCGCGCAGGGTCGATGCGGGCAAGGTGATCGTGTCGCCCAACGGCGTCGACCTGTCGCTGTTCGGCGAGCCCGCGCCCTATGATCCGACGCTCGCCGCCGAGCTCGGGCTCGCGGACGCGGAGGTGATCGGCTTCATCGGCAGTTTCTACGATTACGAAGGGCTCGACCACCTCATCGCGGCGATGCCCGCCTTGGTCGCGCGCCGCCCCCGCGCGCGACTGCTGCTGGTCGGCGGCGGTCCGTGCGAGGCGGCGTTGCGTGCGCAGGCGGCGGCGTCGCCCGTCGCCGAGTCGATCTACTTCGTCGGGCGTGTGCCGCACGACCAAGTCGAGCGCTACTATAGCCTCGTCGATATTCTCGCTTACCCCCGCAAGGCGATGCGGCTGACCGAGCTGGTCACGCCTCTCAAGCCGCTGGAGGCGATGGCGCAGGGCAAGCTGGTCGCGGCGTCGGACGTCGGCGGGCATCGCGAGCTGATCCGCGACGGCGAGACCGGCACGCTGTTCGCCCCCGACTCGCCGCCCGCGATCGCCGACGCGCTCGCGACGTTGCTGGCCGACCGCGCGGGCTGGGACGCGCGGCGGGCGCGGGCGCGCGCGTTCGTCGAGGCCGAGCGTAACTGGGCGTCAAACATTTCGCGTTACGCCCCGGTTTACCACGGGCTCATCAAGAGCCGGTCGCTGGACAAACGATGGTCGCCTTCTCCGATACTCCCCGCCTGACCTTGCCGATCGCGCCCGCCGGGGCGGGAGTAGCAGCGCTCATTGCGATGCTGGGGTGCGTCGCGCTGCCCGCGTGGCGGCTCGAGTCGCTGGTGGTGGCGAGCGGCTTGCCCGCGCTGCTCGCAGCCGCCGAGCCGCCGATCGGCTGGACCGCACGTGGCGCGCTGGCGCTGGCCGGCGGGGTCGCGGCCGCGCTGTTCGTATGGGCAGCGCTCCACCTCTGGGTGGGCAGGCGGCAGGTCCGGGTGCGCTTGCCGGTGCTGGTCAGACGAGCGAAAACCGGGCCGACCGTGCGGCGCGCGGACGCGCACCCCGACGCGCCGCCGCGCGCGCCGATCCTTGCGCAGCACGAGTTCGGACCGCTGGTGGACCCGGATGCGGAGCGCCCGCTGCCCGCCGACCTCGCGACCCCGTTGGTCGCCTATGCTACGGAAGCGCCCGCCCCGGCACCCCCGCGCCCCGCGCCGCTCGCGCCCGGCGAGCGGATCGAGACCTTCGCGCTGTCGCACGACGTGCCCCCCGAACACGCGCACAGCATCGAGTCGCTGCTCGCCCGGCTCGAGCAGGGCGCGCGCGCACGAGGGTTGGCGCGCAGCCCCGGCTGATCGACGATCATCCTTCCGCGATCGTCAGCGCCTCCACCGTCGCGTGGACGCGCCCGCTCTCGTGCCGCGTCTCCGTCACCGCCACGTCCGCGACCAGACGCCCCCGCACCGCCAGCTCCACGTCGGGCAGCGCCGCGAGCCAGGCCGCGCTCGTTGCGTCGTCCGCGAGTTCGATGCGCAGCCGGTGCCGCTCGCCGGTGAAGGTCGCGCTCGACCAGTCGCGGGACTCCGCCTCCGTCAGCGTCAACGCCGGGCCGGTCGCTGAAAGCGCGCGCAGCAGCGCCATCGCATCACCGCCGCTCACGACCCCATCTCCGCCAACGCCGCCTCGACGCGCGCGCGCACCCGCTGACCAAGCTCGCGCCCGCGCCGCAGGTCGTGCACCAGCCGGGGGTCGTTGACCGCGATCCGCCCGAAGCGGGTGGGCGGCATGTTGTGAGCGTCGAGGTAGCGGTTGATCCGATGCAGTAACGACATGGGTGCGCCCTTTCGCGATTCCTTGTTCCCGATATGTTCCGTTTCGACGGGCATCTCCAACTTGTCTAGGATTTTTCCTGCTGCTAGGCGGCGGGTGTGTCCGGCGATGATCCCCGCGCCGCGCTTCGGGCGCTGGTGGCCGAGAGCCGGGGCGAGAGCCTCGCGTCGTTGTCGCGGCTGATCGGGCGCAATGAGGCGTATCTCCAGCAATGGATGACGCGCGGCACCCCGCGTGTGCTGGCGGAGGCGGACCGGGCGGTGCTGGCGCGCTATCTTGGGGTGAAAGAAGTCGTGCTCGGCGCTCCGTCCGGCGCTTCCGACGCGCCCGAACGGGTGCGCGTACCCCGGCTCGATGTGGCGGCGGCGGCGGGGCCGGGCGCGATCAACGATGCGGAGGTCACCGTCGGCGAGCTCGCCTTCCCGCCGCGCCTTCTACGCGCGCTCGGTGTGGGCGAGGGGCCGCTGGCGCTGATCCGCGCGCAGGGCTGGTCGATGGAGCCGGGCATCGCCGATGGTGACGAGCTGCTGGTCGATGAGGGCGACCGGCGCGTGCCGGTGAAGGGCGGCGTGTTCGTGCTGCGCATCGACGGCGTGACATTGGTCAAGCGGGTGCGGCGGGGCAGGGAGCGGCTCCTGATCACCAGCGACCACCCCGATGCGGCGCCCGTCACCGGTGACGTGGTGGAGGTGATCGGCCGCGTCGTGTGGCTCGGCCGCGCGCTGCGTTAAGGTCTATCCTGTCCGATAGAACCGCTCGTCCTGAGGAGCCGCTGAGCGAAGTCGAAGCCTGTCCTGAGCGGTCGCCGCCAGGCGGCAGCCAAAGGGCGGCGTCTCGAAGGACAGGTGGGTGCGCGCTCCCCTGTCCTTCGAGACGGGCCTTCGACAAGGCTCTCCTGAGCGACGTCGAAGGGCTCAGTCCCTGCTCAGGACGAACGGTTACGAGTAAATAGGACGAACTCTACCGCCGCCGATCGACGAGCCAGATCAATACGGACAGCGCGATGCCCCCGCCAGCGCCGAGCAGGAACCCCGGCGTCGCCTCGCCCATCAGGAAGCCCACCGCCGCGCCGCCGATCGCACCGAGCGCGATCAGCGCGCCGCCCGCCATCGGGGTCCGGGTCGGGGGAGGCGTCGCCATCGCCCGCGCATCTGCCACGTCGGCGCGCGCGACGCCAGCGGGCATGGCTAACCGCGCGTTAGCCGTACCCGCGAGTCGGGCGGTAAGCCGCGCTCGCCATAAGGCGGCGATGCCCACCATGCCCTTCGTCGCCGACCGCGCCAGCGTGTCGCAGGCCGCCGAGCTGATCTGCCGTTTCGGCGAGGACGCCGGGAGCGAGGCCGCCGCCTTGGCAGACCGGAGCCGCGATCTTGGCAACCACATCCACTTCTGCCGCTGGCGGCAGATCGAGCGGTTGATCGTGCTGTTGTCGGTCGGTCACGCGGTGGGCACGATCCACTGAGCGCACCCCCTGTCGGTCTGTTCGCGTTAATCCGCGCGCGCTAGGGCGGGGGCATGAGGGTGTGGAGTGGGTGGCGCGGCGCGGCGG
>CAXTTU010000063.1:0-12308 GCA_964247225.1 uncultured Sphingomonas sp.
CGAATGCGTCAAGGGCCGCTTCCCCGGCCACCCCGACCCGGCGGTGAAGCGGTACCGGCCGCCTTTAGAAGGCACCGGATAGGCTTAGACCGTTTTCTGCCCGTTCGTGCTGAGCTTGTCTGAAGCACAGGCGACGCGCGCCACCTTCGCCGTCCCCTTCGACTGCCTGCAAGGCAGGCGCTCAGGACAGGCTTCGACAAGCTCAGGACGGACGGGGGCCTCGCAACCATTGCCCTCCCGCAACGGATGGGCAAAGGCACTCGTTCAACGCGGGCGCGACACGGGGGCAAGGCTTGAAGATCACGGTGTGGGGGCTGACCGTCAGCTCGTCCTGGGGCAACGGTCATGCGACGCTGTGGCGCGGGCTGATCCGCGGGCTGGCGCGCGCCGGGCACCACGTCACCTTTGTCGAGCGCGACGTGCCCTATTACGCGCAAGCCCGCGACCTGACCGAGCTGCCAGGCGCGCGGCTGATGCTCTATCGCGAGTGGGATGAGGTTCTGGCGGCGAAGCGCTCGCTGCTGGACGCCGACGTGCTGATGGTCACCTCCTACTGCCCCGACGCGGTCGCGGCGACGCGGCTGATCGAGGCGGAGGGGCGCGGCGCGCGGGTGTTCTATGACCTCGACACGCCCGTCACGCTCGCGCGGCTCGACGCGGGCGAGCCGGTGGCGTATCTGCCGCCCGAGGGGCTTGGCGGCTTCGATCTGGTGCTGAGTTATACCGGTGGCCCGGCGCTCGATGCGCTGGAGCGGCGGCTCGGCGCGCGGCGGACCGCGCCGTTGTACGGGCATGTCGACCCGGAAGCGCACCGCCCGGTGCCGCCAGTGGGCGAGCGCGGCGACCTCTCCTATCTCGGCACCTATGCCGACGATCGCCAGCCGGTGCTGGAGGAGCTATTCATCGCACCCGCGCGCGCCGCGCCCGAGCGGCGGTTCGTGCTCGGCGGGTCGGGCTATCCGCAGGATTTCCCTTGGCAACCGAACATCTGGTTTTCGGGCCATGTCGCGCCGCCGGAGCACCCGGCGTTCTTCTGCTCGTCGAGGGCGACGCTGAACGTCACCCGCCGAGACATGGCGGCGATGGGCTGGTGCCCATCCGGGCGACTGTTCGAGGCGGCGGCGTGCGGGGTGCCGATCGTCAGCGACACCTGGCCCGGGCTCGACCGGTTCTTCACGCCGGGCGAGGAGATCATCCTCGCCGGGCAGGCCTCGAACGTGCTCGACGCACTCGCGTTGTCGGACGCGGAACTCTGCCGCATTGCCGACGCGGCACGCGCGCGGGTGCTCGCGGAGCATAGCTCCGACGCGCGCGCGCGCGAGCTGGTCGGCTTGCTGGGAACTATCACCCAGACCCAGGCTGTAGCCGCCTGATGTGGGGCATCATCCCGGCGGCGGGCAACGGCACCCGCATCCAGCCGCTCGCCTTTTCCAAGGAGCTGCTCCCCGTTGGCAGCCGCGTCGAGGCGGACGGGTCCGAGCGGCCAAAGGCGGTGAGCGAGTATCTGGTCGAGCGCATGGTCGCGGGCGGGGCCACCAAGGTCTGCTTCGTGATCTCGCCCACGAAATCCGACATCGTCCGCTATTACGGCGGCGGTATCGGCCAGGTCGACACGGCGTTCGTCGTCCAGCCGCAGGCGGCTGGGCTGTGCGACGCGATTTTCCGCGCCTGCCCGCTGATCGCGCCCGACGAGCCGGTGCTGGTGGGCCTGCCCGACACGATCTGGTTTCCGCTCGACGCGCTGAAGCGGCTGCCGGATGATCGGCTGTCATTCCTGCTGTTCCCGGTCGAGCGCCCGGAGCTGTTCGACGCGGTGGTGACCGACGAGGCGGGCCGGGTCGAGGAGGTGCGGGTCAAGCAGGCGGAGGCGCGGACGAACTGGGTCTGGGGCGCGTTCAAGATGCCCGGCCATGTGCTCCACGCCCTGTGCCGCCTGTGGCGCGAACCGGAGCGCGGCGACGAGTATTTCGGGACGCTGGTCAATGCGTGGCTGGCGCTCGGGAATGAGGCGGTCGGGGTGCGCGCGGGGACAAGCTATGTGGATGTGGGCACGCTCGGCGGGTACCGCTCGGCGATCTCGCTGCTGGCGGGCGGGGCGGCGTGACCGCACACGACTGGGCCGAGCGGCTGGCGAGCGGCGAGCCGATCGACGCCCCGGTCGCGCTCGTGGTCGCGCATCCCGACGACGAGACGTTGTGGGCGGGCGCGGCGCTCAACCGGCTGCGCGACCTGACGTTGATCCTCGTCACCGACGGCGCGCCGGAAGACATGGGCGACGCGCATCGGCTCGGATTTGCGACTCGCCAAGACTATGCCCACGCCCGCGCCGACGAGTTCGCGCGGGCGCTCGATGCGTTGGAAGTTACGCCGCGGCTGATCCGCTACGAGGTGCGCGACAAGGCGGCGGTCCGGCACCTGCCCATGATCTTCGACCGACTCCGGAGTGACCTGGCCGGGGCGGAGCTCGTCATCACGCACCCGTATGACGGTGGCCATCCCGACCACGACGCCGCAGCGCTCGCCGTCAGCCGCGCGGCCCGCGCGCCGGTGGTGGAGTTCGCCTGCTATGCGCAGGTCGACGGCACGCGCGTGTTCGGGTGGGTCGTCCCCAACGCCGCCTGCCCGGAGCAGGTTCGCCCGCTGGACCAAGCCGACCGCGCGCGTGTCGACGCCGCGCTCGCCGGGTACGCGACGCAGGCGCATGTATTTGGCGACTGGCGGCCCGAGGTGGAGCGCTGGCGCGCCGCCCCGGCGTACGATTTCACCCGGCCCCCGCCCGGCGAAGGCGCGCTCTACGACAGGTTCGGCTGGGCACTCACGTCCAACCGCTGGCGCGCGATCGCGGCCGAGGCGATGCAGCTCGCATGACGCTCACGGTCTGCTCCGTGTCCTACCCCTTCGCGCCCGTCACCGCCGACCCGGCGGGGGGCGCGGAGCAGGTGCTCGCGACGCTCGACCGCGCATTGACCGCGGCTGGGCACCGCTCGATCGTGGTCGCGCCCGAGGGTTCGTCGGTCACCGGCGAGCTGCTCACCGTTCCCGCCCCCGACGGCCCAATCGAGGGCGAGGTTTGGGAGCGCACCCACGCCGCCGTGCGCGCGCGCATCGCCGAGGTGATCGAGCGCGACCGGCCCAATGTCGTCCACCTGCATGGCATCGACTTCGGCTCCTACCTTCCCGCGCTCGGGTCGCCGGTGCTGGTGACGCTTCATCTGCCGCTTAGCTGGTACACGCCCGGCTGGCTCAGCCCCACGCGCCCACGCACCTGGCTTCAGCCCGTGTCTGCCAGTCAGGCGAGCCTCGCCCCACCTGGCGCACGGCTGCTCGACCCGATCCCCAACGGCGTCGACCTCGACCGGTATCGCCCCGGCCCAAAGGGCGACCGCCTGCTCGTCCTCGGTCGCATAGCGCAGGAGAAGGGCTTTCACGACGCGCTCGACGCCGCCGCCCGCGTGGGCGTCCCGATCGATTTAGCGGGCAAGGTGTTTCCCTACCCCGACCACGAATGCTACTTCGCCGAACAGGTCGCGCCCCGGCTCTCGGACGATCGGCGCTACCTCGGCCCGGTCGCGGGCGAGGCAAAGGCGGCGCTGCTTCGCGAGGCGCGTTGCGTCCTGATCCCCTCCACCGCCGCCGAGACCTCGTCGCTTGTCGCGATGGAAGCGCTGGCGAGCGGGACGCCGGTGATCGCGTACCGCTCGGGCGCGCTGCCCGACATCGTCGAGGATGGCGTGACCGGCTTCATTGTCGACGATGTCGCCGCGATGGCCGAGGCAATTGGGCGCATCGACGCGCTCGACCCCGCCGACTGCCGCCGCGCGGCAGAGCAGCGGTTTCCGTTGTCGCGCACCACCGATGCCTATCTCGACCTGTACAGGACACTCTCCACATGACCTGGACCGAGGAGGTGATCGACCAGTTCGAGGCGGGCGAAATCTCGCGCGAGGTCGCGCTCGCGCGGCTGCTCCTCTCAGGCGAGGCTCCCGATCCGGCGACGCTGCCCCCTGCGCTCGCCGACCTCGCACGCCAGCATGGCGGGCAGCTCGATCACCTCGCCGGGCTCGCACGCGACGGGTTCGACGCGGATGATCTGGAGGGTGCGGCGCGACTGTTCGACGGGCTGGCCGAGACCGCGCCAGAGGCGGCGGTGGCGTTCTATACGCTTGGCGACCCTGCCTTGCTGGCCCAAGCGACGGACGAGCTGGCGCGCGTGATCCTTGACTGGGTGCCGGTCGCGGAACGGCGCGTGCTCGATTTCGGCTGCGGCATCGGTCGGGTCGCCGCCGCGCTCGCGCCGTACGCGCGCGAGGTGGTGGGGGTCGACGTGTCGGCGGGCATGGTGGCGCAGGCCCGAGCAAGGGCAAGCGCGGCGAACCTCCGTTTCGAGCATAGCGACGGGCTTACGCTGGCGCTGCCCGACGCGAGCATCGAGGTCGCGGTGGCGGCGGATAGCTTCCCCTTCCTCGTCCGCGCGGGCGTGCTCGACGCCGCGATGCGCGAGTTCGCCCGCGTGCTCGTGCCCGGCGGCGACCTGCTGGTGTTCAACTGGTCGTACCGCGGCGATGACGCGGGCGACGTCGCCGATGCGCGCGGGGTGGCGGAGCGGTTCGGCTTCGATGTGGTGCGCGTCGGCGAACGGCCGTTCCGAATCTGGGACGGGCGCGGCTTCCACTTGCGCCGCCGATGACGTCCGAAGAGCACTGGCGGCTGTTCCGCGCCGACCCGCGCGCGACGCCGTTCCAGTCGCCCGCTTGGCTCGATGGGTGGTGGACGCATCTGGGCGGCGGCGAGCGGGTGGACGTGGAGGCGCGCAACCCCAACGGACGGCTGGTCGCGGCGCTTCCCTGTTTCGTGTGGCACGACGCGGGCGTGCGCCGCCTGGTGCCGGTCGGCGCGACGCAGAGCGACTATCTCGACGCGCTCCTAGACCCGGCCGCGCCCGGCGCGCGCGAGGCGCTGTGGCATGCGATCTTCGCCACTTCCGACCGTTGGGACGAGCTGGTGCTCCACGACGTGCGCGAGGACTCGCCGTTGCTGGGCGAAATGCCACCGGGCTGGCTCGCGACGGACGACCCTTGCGAGACCTGCCCCGTCCTCGCCCTCCCCCTCGCCCCGCCGCTCCTGCCACAACTGGGCAAAACGCAGCGGCGCAAGGTGGTGCATGACCGTCATCGCGCGGAAGCGCTTGGCGGCGTCAGCGTCGCTTTCGCCGAGCCGCACGAGATTGGCGAAGCGCTCACCGCCCTGTTCGACCTCCACGAAGCGCGCTGGCGGCTGGAGGGGCAGGAGGGCATGCTCGCCAGCCCCCAGGTGCAGGCGTTCCACCGCGCTGCCGCCCCCGCGCTCGCCGCCGCCGGGCTGCTGCGGATGCCGGTGGTGCGGCACGAGGGGCGCATCGTCTCCGTCCTGCTCGGCTTCGCTGACGGGCGCTGCGGGTATAGTTATGTCATCGGCAGCGACCTCAGCGCCCCCAAACAGAGCTTCGGCACCCTCGCCTTCGCACACCTGATCGAAACCTGCCTCGCCGAGGGCGCGCGCGAGTTCCATTTCCTGCGCGGGGAGGAAGCGTACAAATATCAGTGGGGCGCAGAGTCGACGCGGACGATGCGACGGGTAGTAAGGCGGGCCTAGCTACAGCCCTGCCTCGGCCAGGCGCGCCATCAACTCCCCCCGCAACCGTTCCAGCCCCGCCTCGTTCCACGCTTCCACCCGCCCGGTGAGCTTCGGTTCGGTGCCCGACGCACGGAGCAGCCACCAGCCCTCAGGGATGGTCACGCGCAGCCCGTCGGTGCGGTCGACCTCCGCCCCTTCTCTAGCTAACGCGGCCGCCACCCTCGCCAGCACCCGCCCCTTGTCCGCATCCGGGCAGGGCAGGCGCAGTTCGGGGGTGGCGAAGGTGCGCGGCAGCCCCGCGCGGAACCCGGCGAGGCTCCCGCGCCGCCCGATCGCCGCCAGCAGCCGCATCGCGACGTGGAGCGCGTCGTCGGTCCCGTACCAATCCTCGGCGAAGAAGATGTGCCCACTCATCTCCCCCGCCAGCGGCGCGCCCTCGCGCAGCATCGCCTCGCGGACTAGCGGGTAGCCCGACGGGCTCAGCACGCCGCGTCCGCCCGCTGCGGCGATGCCGTCAAACAGCACGCGGCTCGACTTCACATCCGCGACCACCGCCGACCCGGGCAGGCGCGCGAGCACGTCCCCCGCCAGGAACAACAGCAGCTGGTCGGGCCAGACGATCTCCCCCGCCGCGTCCACCACGCCGATACGGTCCCCGTCTCCGTCGAACGCGATGCCGAGGTCGAGTCCCTGCTCACGCACTAGCGCCTGTAGCTGGACGAGATTCTCGGGCACCGAGGGATCGGGATGGTGCGCCGGAAACGCGCCATCCACCGCGCCGTTGATGATGTGATGCTCGCCCGGCAGCGCCGCGACGACGCGCGCCAGAACGTCCCCGGTTGCGCCATTGCCCGAGTCCCACCCGACGCGCAGCGCCGGCGCGCTTGCGGCGGCGTGAAGCAGGCGGGCGATGTAGGCCACCTCGATCGCGTCCCGTGCTTCGACAAGCTCAGCACGAACGGGGAGCGGGTGCGGACTGCCCGGCTTGGCCTGGCCCTTCCCCTCCGTTCGTCCTGAGCTTGTCGAAGGACAGGCCGCAGACGTAATGTCCGGTGAGGAGTCCGCCCCCAACACCAGCGCCCGCAACGCCGCCCCAAACACCGGCTCCTTGCCAATGAGCAGCTTGAATCCGTTCTGGTCCGCCGGATTGTGCGAGCCCGTGACCATGATGCCACCGTCGAGCCCGCGATCATGCACTGCGAAATACAGCATCCCCGTCGGCCCGCGCCCGATCCGCTCCACCGCCGCGCCGCCCTCGACCAGCCCGGCGACCAGCGCCGCCTCCAGCATCGGCGAGGACACCCGCCCGTCATAGCCGACGGCCACCCGCCGCCCGCCCCTTGGCGGCAGCGCCGCCGCATAGCGCCGCCCCAGCGCGAGCGCGTCCGCTTGCGTCAGGTCGCGTCCGACCACGCCGCGCAGGTCGTAGCTCCTCACCAGCGCCGGGTTCACCGCGCCCGCCTCGTCCGATCGCATTCGCGCCCCTATTCATCCCGTCACGCAACGCTTCGTTACGCGAACGGTTTGAGCAGGCAACAGGAGGCATGGCATGGCGGAACAGGGCAACGGTCAAGGCAGGGGCGCGTCCAGTCCGCTGGCCATCCCGCCCGGTGGCTGGCTCGCGGTGCTCAAACGCGCCTGGGCGGAACAGGGCAAGGATAACATCAGCCTGATCTCCGCCGGGGTCGCGTTCTACGGCTTCCTCGCGCTCGTGCCGGTAATCGCCGCCACCGTGCTGATCTACGGTCTCGCCGCCGACCCGGCGACCGTCGCCAAGAACGTGCAGTCGCTGACCAGCATCATGCCCCCCGACGCGGCGAAGCTCGTCGGCCAGCAGCTGTCGAGCGCGGTGCACACCTCCGGGGGCAAGAAGGGGCTCGGCCTCGTCGTCGCGCTAGCGCTGGCGTTGTTCAGCGCGCGCAGCGGTGCGACGGCGGTCGTGACCGCGCTCAACGTCGCCTATGACGAGGAAGAAAAGCGCGGGTTTTTCAAGCTCAACCTCGTCGCGCTCGCGATCACACTCGCGGCGGTGTTGATGGCGGTGCTCGCCGCGGTCGCGATCGCGTCGATGGCGAAGCTGGAAGCGATGCTGCCCAACACCAACGTCGTCGTGCTGACGATCGGGCGCGTCATCTCCTATCTCGTGCTGGCGGCGGTTGGCGCGGCGGCGGTCGCGACCTTGTACCGCTATGGCCCCTCGCGCGAGACGGCGAAGTGGACGTGGCTGACGCCGGGGTCGCTGTTCTCGGCGGTGTTCTGGATCCTGCTGACGCTCGGGTTCGGCATTTATGTGAGCAAGTTCGGCAACTACAACGCGACCTATGGCTCGCTCGGCGCGATCGTGGTGATGCTGACCTGGCTGTACCTGTCGGCCTATGTGCTGCTGTTCGGCGCGGAGCTGAACTCGGAGCTGGAGCACCAGACCGCGAAGGACACCACGACCTCGGGCGGCAAGCCGATAGGCCAGCGCGGGGCGGAGGCGGCCGACACCGTCGCGGGCGATGACGCACGCTCGGGCAAGGGCGGCAAGCCCGCGGTTGGCTCGTCCGAGTCGGGCGATGGGGAGCCGTCGCAGCGCGCGGAGTATCTGAAAGGCCGCGCAGCAGCTCGCGTCGCGGGCACGGCACGGCTGGGCAAGGTGGGCATGGTCACGACCGGGCTCGCCACCGTCGGCCTCGCGCGGCTCAGGCGCGAGGGCAAGGCGGTGCAGGGGTTAGGGCTGCTCGCCGCCGCCGCCGCGCTCGCCTGGTGGCGACGCCGCGAGTAGTGCCAGCGCGGGGCGGTCCGGCCCCGGCATCGGCAGGTCGGCCAGCTCGCCGGGCGTCGCCCAACGCAGCGCGTCGGCATGCCGCGCCTCCGGCTCCCCCGCCCAAGCGCGGCAACGGTAAACGAGCAGCAACAGGTGCCGCCCGCCGCGCGGCTCGCTTGCAAAGGTGAGCGGCTCCAGCCCGCCCTGCTCGACGGCAATCCCCAGCTCCTCGGCAAGTTCGCGAACGAGCGCAGCCTCGGGCGTCTCGCCCAGCTCGACCTTGCCGCCCGGAAACTCCCAAAGGCCTTCCAGCGGCTTACCCGCCGGACGCCGCTGCACCAGCACGTGCCCGTCCTCGCGGATCAGCACCGCCGCGACCACCGGCATCAGCGGCATGTTGACCACCCGTTAACTCCGCTCTCGTAGATTGGAACGCATGAGCGAGCGCGCCCCGGTCCACAAGCGGCAACGACACACGTGGCGCGCTGCGCTCCGCACGGTGCTGCGCAACACCCACGCCGGAACCGCGATCGAGTACGGCCTGATCGCCTCGCTGGTCATCATCACCATGCTGGCGAGCCTGGCTGGGCTGGCGAACATCACCGTATCGATGTGGAACGACGTCAGCGCCAAGGTGCAGGCGCATTAAAGTATTCGTCGGCGCGATCGGGGGACGCCGGCTTAAGTCTTTCTCAACCCCCCATGACTAGTGAGTCGCTTGCTGCTCCGGGAGACCCGGTTCAGCCGGGTGATTGAAGCCTCTAACCGGAGAACACGCATGCAGACGATCCGCAACTTCGCCAAGAACTCCAAGGGCGCCACCGCGATCGAGTACGGCCTGATCGCCGCGCTGATCGCCGTCGCCGCGATTGCCGCGATGCAGGGCATCGGCAACCAGCTGACCACGACCTTCACCAAGGTCACGACCAAGATGGCGACCACCAACGGCTAAGCCGGGCGACATCAGTCACAAGGGGCGGCGGAGCTACGGTTCCGCCGCCCTTTTCGTGTGCGGGTCAGGCGCGACCCATCGCCAGGAACTTGTCGCGCCGCCCGCGCCTCAATTCATCGGGCGACTGGCCGGCAAGCTCTGCCAAGGCCGCATCCAGCGCCGTCCCAAGCGTGGCGACCGCGCCCGCGTGATGACGATGGGCGCCGCCGAGCGGCTCGGGGACGATCGTGTCGATCACGCCCAGCGCTTTCAGGTCCTGCGCGGTGACCTTCATCGCTTCCGCCGCATCCGCGGCGCGGTCGGCGGTGCGCCACAGGATGGAGGCGCAGCCCTCGGGGCTGATCACCGAATAGACCGCGTGCTCGAACATCAGCACCCGGTTGCCCGCCGCGAGCGCAACCGCGCCGCCCGATCCACCCTCGCCGACCACCGCCGCGACCATCGGTACGCCGAGCGCCAGCGCCGCCTCCGTCGACCGCGCGATCGCCTCCGCTTGGCCCCGCTCCTCGGCCTCCATGCCCGGGAACGCGCCGGAGGTATCGACCAGCGTTACCAGCGGCAGGCCGAACCGGTCGGCAAGCTGCATCAGCCGGATCGCCTTGCGATACCCCTCCGGCTTACCCATCCCGAAATTGTGGCGGAGCCGGCTGGCGGTGTCGTCGCCCTTTTCATGCCCCAGCACCATCACGCGCCGCCCGCGGAAGCGCGCGAACCCGCCCAGGATCGCGCGGTCGTCCCCGAACGCGCGGTCGCCCGCCAGCGGCACGAACTCGCTGAACAGCCCGGCGACATAGTCCTTGAAGTGCGGCCGCTCGGGATGCCGCGCGACCTGCGTCTTCTGCCACGGTGACAGCTTGGCGAAGGTGTCGCGGAGCAGCTTGTCGGACTTGGCCTGAAGCCGGTTCACTTCCGCGTCGATATCCACCGCGCCGTCCGCCGCCGTCTCGCGCAACTCGTCGATACGCCCCTGCAGCTCCGCGATCGGCTTCTCGAAATCCAGGAAGGTCGGCATGGGCGAGGCGGTTAGGCGGGGGTGGGGGCGAGGTCAACGAGCGGATGGCGCGTGTTGACCAGCTCCACCAGCCGCGACGCATCGACGTGCGTGTAGATTTCGGTGGTGGCGATGTCGGCATGGCCGAGCATCAGCTGCAACGCGCGCAGGTCCGCGCCGCCCTCCAGCAGGTGCGTCGCAAAGGCGTGACGGAGGACGTGAGGGCTGACGCGTTCGGGCGGGATGCCTGCCTCGGCGGCGAGCGCCTTGACGAGCTGGAACAGCCGCACGCGCGACAGATGTGACTTGCCCGAGGGGAACAGCCAGGCGCGGCCCAACGCAACGTGCGCGCGCCAAGCCGCCACCGCCGCGCGCGCGCGGTCCGACAAGGGGGCGAGCCGCTCGCGCCCGCCCTTGCCGCGCAGGATGAGGTAGGGCCGGTCCGGCGCAATCGCGTCGCGCGGCAGGCTCACCAGCTCGCTCGCGCGCAGGCCGGAGCCGTACAGCAGCTCGACCAGCGCCGCGAGCCGGAGGTCGCGCGGGTCGACCGGATCGCGCGCGAGCCGCACGTCGATGGCGGCGAACAGCCGGTCGACATCGTCATGGTCGAGCACGCGCGGCAGCGGTCTGCGCGCGCCGGGCCGGGGCAGTGCCGCACCCGGATCGTCCGCCCGCAGCCCCTCATCGGCGAGGAACGCGAAGAAGCGTCGCAACGCCGCCGACTTGCGCGCAACGGTGGCGCGCGACAGCTCCGCCCAGCCGTCCGCGATTCGCCCCAGCGCCGCCGCGTCCGCCTCCGCCAAATGACCATCCAGCGCCGCCGACGCGAGCGCCAAGTCGCTGCGATACGCCGCCAGCGTGTTGCGCGCCGCCCCCGCCTCCGCCGCCAACATCTCCAGAAAGCGGTCGATCAGGGCGGCATCGATCATGCGCGCGCGATCGCCTCCGCCGCGACCATCCGCGCTTCGGCCTTGAGCCCCACCGCGCGCAGTGCGCCGACGACGCGGTACAGTGCCTCGGGCGGCACGCCGCGCCAGGCGGGGGTCTGCATCCCGATCGCGGCCAGCAGCACCACCGTTCCCGGCTCCCGCTCGCGCGCGGCGCGGTCGAGCGCGCGCGTCCAGCTGTTCTCCGCGCCGATCTTCACGTCCAGCGCCTTCGCGCCCCGCTCAACATCATCGGGCGACAGCCGTCCGAGCCCCGCCAGCCCCGCGAACAGGAACCGCTGCTTGAGCGCAGTGTCACCCGTGCCGGCATAAGTGCCGAGCGTGCGATAGCCGAGCTCGCCGCTCGCATCCGGGTCGGCGAGCAGCAGCATCGCCCAGGCATCCCCGCCCTCGGTGACATGAGCCTGCCAGCGCATCGCGGTGCGGTCGAGCCCCGCGGTCAGCATCGAGGCGATCAGCCGATCCGCATCGGGCGTCTTGTCCACCGGGCGCAGCCGCGCTGCCGCGCGCGCGGTCAGCACCAGTCGCCCGTACGGCACCGGCGCGCTCGCATCGCTCGCTCCCCAGAGCCGCCCGAGCGCCGCCCGGCGCGTGTCGAACGTCGCACCCGTATAGGCCTCGCGAAGGTCGCTCGCGGCGGCGGAGGCGGCGGCATCGCCATCGTCGCCCTCGTCCCCCGACGCGTAAAGATCGACCATCGCCGCGTTCGACAACACCCCCATCGCCGCCGCCGCGTCGGCGGGCGCGAGCCGCTTTGCCAGCGGGATGGTGGGCGACAGCGCGCGCCATCCGGCCAGCTGCGGCCCCGCGGTCGCGTAGAGCGTGTCGGGCACCTCGACCCCCGTCGCGGCGGCTAGGCCCCAGCGCCAGGCGGTGAGCTGGTCGACGCCGTCCCACTCGATCGTCACCGCCTGCCGACCCTGCCCGCCCGCGCCGACCACCTTTTGCGCGAGCTGAAAGTCGATGCCCCGCGCCACCCGCGCGCGCTTCGCAGCGGCGAGCAGCGGCGTCGCGGCGGCGGGCGCGCCGCCGAGCGACACGCAGATCGGCTTGACG
>CAXTTU010000064.1:0-8740 GCA_964247225.1 uncultured Sphingomonas sp.
GCATGAAGACCAGGGTCCGCGAGAAATGGGGCGGCAGGGGCAAGGACGACCGATGTGATTGTCCGGACTGCGGCTCCCTGCCCAATTCGCCCGCGTTCGTGAGGGCGACGGGCTGGGTCTTGGCCGTTCTAGGAGGATTGGCGATGATCGGTGTCGCCGTGCTCTGGTGGAGGCTGAAGCCTCTGCTCGATCTTCATCCGTCACCGTCGCCGTCGCCAGCCGTCGACTTGGCCCGCGAACTGGCATTCGTGAGACGGATCGCGCTGCTGCTTGTCGTCTTCGGCCTGGTTGCCATCGGCACGGGAGCCTTCCAGATCGCCACGGGTCGCCGCAGCGGACGCCTGCTCCTCTTGCTGGCCCTCATGTCGGCGGCGCTACTCTGGCAAGCGGGAACCGCCGACGAACCAGTCACGCCCATTCGCCGATCAGGAGTCGCACGCCAGGACACGACCGGCGGACCGATCGCCCTTCGAACGGACGCTGACGGTGGGGGCGTGATTGACGTCGCGCCGCCACCGACGCGCTCGCCGACAGGGTCATGCGGATTCGCCCGGTCGGACTGGACCTCGTCGATCCGATCGCCAGCGCGGCCACCGGCGACCTCGTGACCAGACCCAGGTGATCGCGATCCGGAAATCGTGGGCCGCGCTCGCCGTCGTGGGGCTAATCCTTACCGCAACGTCTGCGTCGGCGCAGGCCGGCGGAGCAGCGGCGGACAACGACGGCGACCCCTGGGCGGTCGGCTACGCGGTGCAGACCGCCGCGCGTGTCCGGGGTGGCGGATCGAACCGCAAGAGACGCTCGCCGCCCGTGGCGTGCTTCCGCGACCCCGGCCGGTCCTTCCCCTTTTCGAGTAGGGAGGACCGGTCGAACGGGAATATGATCGCGGACAGGCCGACGCGGACGCGGACCGGCGGGGTCGTCCGAGCTTCTGCCGCGACGTGCGACCGATCGCCGGCGCGAGATGGCCGCGACTGGCTCGTGTGTTCAGCCCGCGGGAGCGACGACCGTAGTCCCGATCCGCAAGGTCAGTCTTGTTGGTCATGTGAGGCGCGTGAGCGCGAAACACCTTGGTGCTCGGGCACCGGGAGGTCGATGCGGCGCTTAACGCCCGCAAAGGACGCGCTATCTCGCCGCGCAGGCTTTATCTCACAACCCAGCTACGGGCGAAGGCTACGGCGAGTTGGCGGAGCTCCCGTGGTCTGACGCCTGCTCCTCCGCTTGACGCAGCCGGTCGAGCGCCTGACCTAGCGTCCACCGGACGTTGCGGACGATCCTGTCCCGCGCGAACGGCTCCAAGGCGTCCGCCCGCTCCAGCATCGCATCGCGCAGGGCTTCGGCCCAGGCCCGCTCGGAAGCGAACTCGCGGGCGAGCGTCCCGGCGTCATACCGTAGCGACAGGGCCATCAGCGCGGTCCTGAGCTCCATCGGCTCCAGCCCGACCAACGCGTCGGCGAAGGCCCCGGCGTCTGCCGCCGCGAAGACGGGCACGTGGGCGAAGTCCGCACCGCGGTCCCGATGCCTCGTCACCTTGCGGGCGAACGCCTCCTGATCAACGGTCAAGAGCTCGAGGAGTCGGCGCGCCTCCTCCGGAAGACGATCGGAAGCCGCCGCGGCGGTCTGTTCGGCCAGATAGGCCCGGAAGGAGCGAAACTCGAGGGTCTGCTTCTCGTGGTAGCCCAAGCCGTCGTGGCTGTCGGGGTCAATCGGCAGCGCGGTCGCGATCCATGGTCGCTCAAGTCTACCAGTCGTCCTCAGGTCATCTATATAGGCCTGACCGTCCCTGAAGGTCTCGTTCCGGTCCCGACCGATGATGTCGAGATCGGAAAGCCACAGCATCAGCCCGAAGACGTGGAGCAGCTCGCCGCGCCCGTCGAACACGCGATCGTCGAACTGCCGCATCATCTCCGACGCGGCGGTCCTCACCTCGCCGTCCCGTCGCTCGGACGCATGCCACAGCGTCCGCCAGGCCGGCTCGATGCCGGCGGCGAACCAGGCGCTCGCATCCAGCGACCGGCTGACGGCGGCGGGGTCGAGGCGTTCCACTTAGAGCCCTAGCGGTGCGGCGCGCGCAACTCGGCGCGGCCCCAGCCGGCTAAATTCGAGTTGGACGACTTCGGCGCTCTCGTCCGCGATCTCCTCGCCCGCGGCCATGATCCAGGTCCTGCGTTCAAAGATCCGCGCTACCGAGTAGCCAGCGCTAGCCTAATCGAAGAAGCCCTGATCATACCGGTAGTTGAACTCGCTGTCGGATCCCGGTCCAGAAGCCCTGATTTCTGCGGACAGGCCGTCTGCGAGCGTGACGTCGGCAACCAAATCGTGCGGCGCGAATGTGACGTCCCGGACAAGCGCGTGCACGGCCTCCATCACACGGGATCGCGCCTCGAACCTAGGACCGGGATCGTCGTCAATCATCCGGTCCACGAGTTCGGCGATCCTCCTCTGATGCTCCTCCGGACTGACGACTCCGCGAGCGACCTCGATCCGTCGTCGGAGGGCGGTGACAGCGGCCTTGCACTCGTCGGCTTGGGCAACCATTCCCGCCCACGCCTCCTTGGCCTCGCCGCGCCCGGTCTCCAGATAGAGCGATATTGCGACTTCCGCCTTCCGCGCGGCACCGTCGCGCAACCTGACGACCTCGGCGAGCTCGACCTCGAGCTTGTGCACCTCCTCGCGGGAGGCGAAGCGCTCGTCGCCCATCGCCTTCGACAGCACGGCGTTCAGGATCGCCAGCTCCCAGGCCTGGTAATTGAAGTGCTGCTTGTTCGAACAACCCCGCCCCCGCTGGTAGCTGTCGCATACGAGGTAGTCCTCGTTCACGCTTTCGCCGTCGGCTCGGATTCGCTGGCCCTTGCCTCGAAAAGTCATCCGCTCCCCGCACGCGCAGCGGGCCAGTCCGGAGAAGATGTTCACGAGGGTCCTGCCCTTGCCCGCCACCCTTCTAGATCGGCTCGCCATGCTGCGATGAGCGCGCGCGTACAGGTCGGCGTCGACGACTGCGGGGTAGTATCCGCGTATCGGATCGCCGACGGCAACGCGCTTCTCGCCCCGCGGCTTGGCACCGGGCTGCATCTCCCCGATCGCCGCCGCCGAGTTCAGTATCTTCTGGATATAGGAGGCATGCCAGCCGTCCGCGCGGCCGAACGTCGGCACTCCGTCCAGGTTCAGCCGCTTCGCGATCTGGTGCTTGCCGTATCCGGCCGCCGTTTCTTGGAATATGCGTCGGACCACGGCGGCCCGCTCCTCAACGACGACCAGCGCGGGCGAGGTGCCCTCGACGGTCAGCCAGGCCGGCACCCGCCGCGTCAGGACGATCGGCTCGCCGCGGCCGAGCCTGGCCCTCTTCGCCGCCCAGGCAGCGGCGAGGCGAGAGGCCTTCTTGGCCGACTCTTCGTGCGAGAGCTGGGCCTTGACGACTACTTCGATGATGGACGCCATGTCGAAGCTGCCGCGCGAGTAGCGCCTGTCGCCGTCCACGGTCGCAACGACGACGCCCGCTTCCGTGACCTGCATCATCCACATGAAGACCCGGCTAGGCTCCTGGCGCGACAGACGGTCGAGCTTCTCCACGAGCAGAATCACTCCGTCCGGGTAGGTCCTGGCTTCCACTTCGGCGAGGAAGCCACCCAGTGCGCCGCTCGAGGCGTGGCGGCCCTTGAAGGCGCTGACGCCGTCGTCCACTACCTCCGCGATCACCTTCCAACCGTGCCGCGCCGCGTGGGCATGGCACTCGGTCCGCTGGCGCTCGAGACTACTGCCCTTGCCCTGTTCGGCACTCGACCAGCGTATGTAGATGACCGCGTCCACTTCGCCTCCGTATGAGTGTAGCTTGACCTTACCGTAGCAGGTTGTGCCCGCCCGCCGCCGCAATTTCCAGCGCGCGCTTCGCGGTCTCCTGTCCCTTGACCTGTCTGAGGTCCGGGCCATGCGCGCCGTCCTCTACCTCGCCCGGCGGCGGTGGCGAGAGCAGGCCCTGTCCCTTGAGGTGCCCGAGGAGCGACAGCAGGTCGGGCGCGGCGAGCACCTCGACGCCGCCGGTCCATGCAGCCTCCGACCCTTGCGCGGCGGGGCAGATCAACCCCTTGCCCAGCTCCGCCGCGTGGAGCGCCGCGAGCAGCACACCCGGCGACGGCGCGATCCGCGCGTCGAGCCCGAGTTCGCCGACGACGACGTAATCAGCGAGCGATTCCGCATCGACTATGCCCATCGCGGCAAGCAGCCCGAGCGCGACGGCGAGGTCGAAATGCGAGCCCTCCTTGGGGATATCCGCCGGGCTCATGTTGACGACGATCCGCTTGGGCGGGAGCGCGAGGCCCATCGCAGCGACCGCGCCGCGCACCCGCTCGCGGCTTTCTGCGACCGCCTTGTCCGCGAGCCCGACGACCTGGAATGCGGGCAGGCCGGGGATGAGCTGCACCTGCACCTCGACGCTGCGCGGCTCCAGCCCCAGATACGCCACCGTCGACACAATCGCCGTCATGCTTGTTCCCCCGCCGGCGTTCTTACCCGCTTTCGCGGCGGAGGGAATAAGCGCGTCGCCGTGCCTTGTCCCGGTAATACACCGGCGCTATCTCGCGCGGCGATGTTGACCCCCGCCCCGCCCCCGGCTAAGCGCGCGGGCAGACAGGCCGTCCCCGGGGCGGCCCTTTTCCTTGCGCAGGGCATGAGCGATGAAGCGGACCTTTCAGCCGAGCAACCTGGTGCGCGCGCGCCGTCACGGCTTTCGCGCGCGGATGGCGACGGTGGGCGGGCGGACGGTGATCCGCGCGCGCCGCAACCGCGGTCGCAAGAAGCTGTCCGCGTAACCAGCATCAAGCTGCGCCGCGACTTCCTCGCGGCGAACGGCGGACGCCGCGCGCCGATGCCTGGCTTCGTGCTGCTGGTGCGCGCGCGCAGCGATGGCGACACGGGCGTCCGGCTCGGCGTTACCGTGACCAGGAAGATCGGCAACGCGGTGGTCCGCAACCGCATGAAGCGCCGCTTCCGCGCGCTGGGCCGCGAGTTGCTCCCGACGCACGGCGTGCCCGGCGCGGATCATGTGTTGATCGGCCGCGCGAGCGGGGTGGAGCGCGACTTCGCTCAGCTGCGGGCCGAGATGGTCAAGGCGCTGGCGAAGGTGGCGCGGACATGATCTGCGCACGCGAGGGCGCGAGATCCCAAAGAAGATCGGTTCACGCGGAGGCGCGGAGACGCGGAGATGGCTCGCGCGCGTCAGCGCGCCTTCACCAATCGCCGCTGGGGAGAAAGGGCCGCCTTCGCGGCCGGGCGGACCCCCTCCGCGTCTCCGCGCCTCCGCGTGAACCCTCTTCTCTTCTCTTCCCATGCTGACCCGCGCTCTCATCGCCCTCGTCCGCGCGTGGCAGCTCGGGCCGTCCGCCGTCATGGCCCCGACCTGCCGCTTCACGCCAAGCTGTTCCGCCTATGCAATCACCGCGCTCCGCCGCTATGGAGCGGGACGCGGCGGGTGGCTGGCGGCGAGACGCATCGCGCGCTGTCACCCGTTCGGCGGTTTCGGGTTTGACCCCGTCCCGTGAGACAAGCTCGAACCCAGGCACCCCGGTGAACCAAGAATCCCGCAACTTCATCCTGTTCGCGATCGTGGCGGCGCTGATCCTGTTCGGGTGGCAGCCGATCGCCAACCGGATCTTCCCGCCCGCGCCGCCCGCGACGCGCGTGGTCAACGGCCGCTCGCAGCCGCTGCCAAATCCGCGCGCCGACCCGGTCGCGACCGCGCCGGGGAGCGCGGTGCACCCGCTCGCGCAAGTGCTGGCGCAGAGCCCGCGCGTCCGCATCCAGACGCCCGAACTGTCGGGCTCGATCGCACTCCGCGGCGCGCGCGTCGATGACCTCGTGCTCACGCAATACAAGCAGGACCTGTCGAAGAACGCCCAGCCGGTCCGGCTGCTCGCCCCCTCGGGCGCGGCGGACGCTTACTTTGCGCAGTTCGGCTGGTCGGGCGATGGCATCGCAGCGCCTGGCGCGGACACGGTCTGGACCGCCGACGCCCCCGTGCTCACCCCCGCTCGCCCTGTGACGCTCCGCTGGACCAGCCCCGCAGGGCAACGCTTCACCTTGCGCGTCGCAGTCGACGAGCATTTCATGTTCACGGTGACGCAAGCCGTCGGCAACGCGGGCGCGAAGCCGATCAGCGTCCGCCCGTACGCCCTGCTCTCGCGCGCGGGCGCATCCAAGGATGTCGGGACCTGGACCAACCATGTCGGCCCGGTCGGCGTGTTCAACAACGCCGCCAATTACTCAATCGACTATGCCAATTTGTCGGGCAAGTCGACGAGCTGGTTCTGGCGCCTGTTCGGCAACGACACGCAGGCCGGCGCGAACGCGTTCGACACCACCGGCGGCTGGCTCGGCTTCGGCGACAAATACTGGCTCGCCGCGCTGATCCCCGACCAGCATCAGCCGGTCCACGCCACCTTCCGCGCCGCCGGCACCGACCAGTATCAGGCCGATGTCGCGCTCGCGCCCAAGCCGCTCCGTCCGGGGCAGGCGCTCAGCACCACCACTCGCCTGTTCGCGGGCGGCAAGGAGGTGAACCGGCTCGACGCCTACCAGAACGACCTCGGCATCCAGCATTTCGGCAAGGCGATCGACTGGGGCTGGTTCGAGTTCATCGAAAAGCCGATCTTCACCTATCTCGACTGGCTGTTCCGCCATGTCGGCAATTTCGGCGTCGCGATCGTGCTGCTGACGCTCACCATCAAGGCGCTGCTGTTCCCGGTCGCCAATCGCCAGTTCGCGTCCATGGCGTCGATGCGGGCGATCCAGCCCAAGATGAAGGCGCTGCAGGAGCGCTACAAGGATGACCGTCAGCGCCAGCAGCAGGAGGTTATGGCGCTCTACAAGCAGGAAAAGGTGAATCCGGTCGCGGGCTGTCTTCCCGCGTTCCTCCAGATCCCGATTTTCTACGCGCTATATAAAGTGCTGCTGACCTCGATCGAGATGCGGCATCAGCCGTTCGCGTTGTGGATCAAGGACCTGTCCGCGCCCGATCCGCTGACGCCGGTGAACCTGTTCGGGCTGTTGCCGTTCGATCCGCCGGGGCTGCTCCATCTCGGCGTGCTCGCGATCCTCTTGGGCGTGACGATGTGGTTGCAGATGC
The DNA here is from genome assembly GCA_964247225.1 of uncultured Sphingomonas sp. Taxonomy (GTDB): domain Bacteria; phylum Pseudomonadota; class Alphaproteobacteria; order Sphingomonadales; family Sphingomonadaceae; genus Sphingomonas. The sequence goes on from CAXTTU010000064.1 coordinate 7,118, forward strand.
GGCTCAACCCCGCCCCTACCGACCCCGCGCAGCAGCAGGTGATGACCATCATGCCGTGGATGATGATGCTGTTCTTCGCGCCGCTCGCGGCCGGGTTGCAGGTCTATTACGTCGCCAACAACCTGCTGACTTTGGTGCAGCAGCGCGTGCTCTACGCGCGGCATCCGATGCTCAAGACCGCGGCCGCGAAGTAATGGCATCCGTGGAGGAGCGCGACCCCGACCTCATTGAACACGCGCGCAAGCTGTTCGCGGGGCCGGTCGCGTTCCTTCGCTCCGCCCCGGCGCTCCAGCACCTGCCCGACGCGGTCGCGCCCGAGGTCGCGTTCGCGGGGCGGTCCAATGTCGGCAAGTCGTCGCTGCTCAACGCACTCACCGGGCGCAACGCGCTCGCGCGCACGTCGAACACGCCGGGGCGGACGCAGGAGCTGAACTTCTTCGATGTGGGCGAGCCCCCGCTGCTGCGGCTGGTCGACATGCCCGGCTATGGCTTCGCGAAAGCGCCGCCCGACGTCGTCCGCCGCTGGCGCTTCCTCGTCAACGACTTCCTGCGCGGGCGTCAGGCGCTGAAGCGCACGCTTCTGCTCATCGACGCGCGGCATGGCGTGAAGGAGGTCGATCGTGAGATCATGACGATGCTCGACCGCGCGGCCGTCAGCTATCGCCTCGTCCTCACCAAGGCGGACAAGATCAAGCCGACCGAGCTCGGCCGCGTCGCCGACCAAACCGTCGCCGAAGCGAGGAAGCACCCCGCCGCGCATCCCGACATCCTCGCCACCTCCAGCGAAACCGGCCTCGGCATCCCCGAGCTTCGCGCGGCGGTGGTGGAGGCGATCGGCTGACAACTTCCATTCGTGCCGAGCGAAGTCGGATCACCGCAACGCGCACGATGGTTGCCTGCCCTTCGACCTCGCTCAGGGCGAACGGAGTTGGTGATCCACGCACATCCCGCTAAACCGCCCCGATGCGTCTGATCATCGGCAACAAGGCCTATTCCTCCTGGTCCCTGCGCGGTTGGCTCGCCTGCAGGCAATCGGGGTTGCTGTTCGAGGAGGTCGTCGTCCCGCTCTATGACGGCGACTGGGACCGGCGGCGCGCGGGGGACGAGTTCGCGCCCTCGTCGGGCAAGGTGCCGATCCTGTGGGATGGCGAGGCGGTGGTGTGGGACAGCCTCGCGATTGTCGAGTACCTCGCCGACAAGGTCGGGCGCGACCGCTTCTGGCCCGCCGACGAGGCGGCGCGCGCGATGGCGCGGTCGATGGCGGCGGAAATGCACGCCTCCTTCGCCGCGCTCCGCCGCAAGCACAGCATGAACATCCGCCAGGTGTTCCCGGCCAAGCGCCCCGACGACGATGTGCTCGCCGACCTCCACCGGATCATGGAGCTGTGGGCGCAGGCGCGCGCGCGTTGGGGCGGAACGGGGCCGTTCCTGTTCGGCGAGTTCGGCGCGGCGGACATCATGTACGCGCCCGTGTGCACCCGCATCGTCACCTACCAGCTGCCCATCGCGCGCTTCGCAGCCCCCTATGTCGAAGCCGTGCTGAACCACCCCTTCATGCAGGACTGGATCGCGGGCGCGCAGGAGGAGGACTGGGTGATCGAGCAGTTCGAGCAGCCGGTGGCG
>CAXTTU010000064.1:8840-12227 GCA_964247225.1 uncultured Sphingomonas sp.
CGCGGGCGCGCAGGAGGAGGACTGGGTGATCGAGCAGTTCGAGCAGCCGGTGGCGTGAGCGGCTCGTAGTTGAAACAGCCCATGTCTTCCCCGTTCGTCCTGAGCTTGTCGAAGGACCGGCAAATGTGGTGCGCGTTGCCGGTGCTTCGACAGGCTCAGCACGAAGGGGGTGAGTGCGCGGGAACCCCCGGAAAAGGCAGGTCAGTAGGGCGTGCCGTCCTTGTGCCGATAGCCTTGCTCGCCCGCGACGTGGAGGAGGTCGATATCGGGATAGGTCGTCCCGCCCTTGTTGGCCCCCACGACGACGAAGCGCGCGGGCGCGTCGCTTTCGTTGACGAGATGGTGACCGTCGCCGGCGTTCTTGGGAAAGGCGGCGCAGTCGCCCGTGCGCATCACCGTCCGGCCCGAATCCTCGATCAGCACCAGCTCGCCCTCAACCATGACAAGGAACTCATCATCGGCCTCGTGCCAGTGTCGCTGGCTCGACCAGGTACCGGGCGGGACGGTCAGGAGGTTGACGCCGAAGTCGTTCAGCCCAGCCGCCGCGCCGAGCCGGAACGAGTGGCGCGCGCGCACGGGCGCGTCCAACGGCGGCGGATAGTCGCTGCCCGAGCGGGTCGGCATCGCGGGCGAGTCGAGGTCGAGCTTGGGCATGGGCACCTCCTGTGACCACCCTGCCCGACCCGGTCGCGCTCGCCAAGGCGCTGCTGGCCTGCCCCAGCGTCACGCCCGCGCGCGGCGCGGTGTTCGACGTGGTGGAGGCGGCTTTGGTCCCGCTCGGCTTCGCGGTCGATCGGTCCGTGGTTGGCGACGCACCCGACGGCCCGGTCGAGAACATGATCGCAACCCGTCTTGGTCCCGGCCCGATGCTCGCCTTCGCCGGGCATCTCGACGTCGTGCCGCCGGGCGAAGGCTGGACCGCCCATGCCTTTGCACCCGAGGTTCGGGGCGGGCTGCTGTACGGGCGCGGGGCGGTGGACATGAAGGGTGCGGTCGCCGCGTTCATCGCCGCCTGCGCGTGTGCCGAGGGTGCGATCTGCCTGCTCCTGACCGGCGACGAGGAAGGCCCCGCGACCTACGGCACCCGCGCGATCATCGACCGGCTCGCCGAGTGCAGCATCCGCCCCGACCTGTGCCTCGTCGGCGAGCCTACCTCCGCGCATCGGCTCGGCGACACGATCAAGATCGGACGGCGCGGATCGGTCAACATCTGGATCGACGTGCCGGGACGACAAGGCCATGTCGCCTACCCCCACCTCGCCGACAACCCGATCCCGCCGCTGGTCGCCGCGCTGGCCGGAATCGACGCACTCGTGCTCGACCGTGGCAATGACTGGTTCCAGGCATCGAACATCGAGATCACCGACCTCACCGTCGGCAACCCCGCCGCGAACGTCATCCCCGCGCACGCCGCCGCGCGCCTGTCGATCCGCTTCAACGACGAGCAGCGCGGCGACGCGCTGGTCGAGCGGGTTGCGGCGTTGGTCCGCCGCCATGCCCCCCAGGCAAGCGTGCGCGGGCAAGTTTCGGGCGAGGCGTTCCTGACCCGCCCCGGCCCGCTCTCCGCGCTCGTCGCGGAGGCTGTCACCGCCTGCACCGGCATCGTCCCCGAGCTGTCCACCACCGGCGGCACCTCCGACGCGCGGTTCCTGTCGCGCCTCTGCCCCACGGTCGAGTTCGGCCTGCTCAACGCGACGATGCATCAGGTCGACGAGGCGGTCGCGGTGGACGACCTGCACCTCCTCACCCGCATCTATGCCGAGGTGATCGCCCGGGCGGGAGTGTCGCCCGCCATCCAGGCGAGCAGCGCGTCCTCCTCCATCGGCGGCGCGACCGCATAGCCCTGCAGCACGTCGCAGCCGATCACGCGCAGCATCTGCGCCTGCGCCGCCGTCTCCACGCCCTCCGCCACCGCCTCGCAGCCGAGCCCGTGGACCAGCCCCACCACCGCCTGCGCCACCGCCCGCGCGCGCGCGTCGGTCGCGATGTCGGTGATCAACGCGCGGTCGAGCTTGATCCGGTCGACGGGCAGGTCGCGCAGCCGCGCCAGCGTGCAATGCCCGCTGCCGAACCCGCCCACCGCGACGCGCGCGCCCTCTTCGCGGAGCGCGTCCAGCGCGGCGCGCACCTCCGCGCCCATCCGCATCGCCAGCGTTTCGTCGAGCTCCAGCTCGATCATCCGCGCGGGCGCGCCTGCCTCGGCCATCGCGCGGGCGAGCTGCGTGAAGAAGCCGGCGTCGTCGATCTGCCGCCGGCTGACGTTGATGGCAACGCGAAACCGGTGGCCCGCCGCCGCCCAGCGCGCGGCGGTGCGCGCGACCTCGTCGATCAGCCCGTCGCCAATCGCGACGATCAGCCCCGTTTCTTCCGCCCGGTCGATGAAGCTGCCCGGCAGCCGCCACCCTGCCGTCGGATGCCGCCAGCGCAGCAACGCCTCCGCCGCCACGGGCACGCCGTCGCGCGCGCGCAGCTGCGGCTGGAACACCAGCCCGAACTGCCCCGCCTCGACCGCCTCGCGCAGTTCCACGTCCAGCCGGTCGCGGTTGGCGATGCGTTCGGCCAGCCGATCGCTGAACAGCTCAACCCGCCCGCGACCGCTCGCCTTGGCATGGTACATCGCGACATCGGCGGCGCGCATCAGCTCTTGCAGCGTGTCGCCGTGGGCGGGCCGCATCGCGATGCCGACCGACGCGCCGATGGTGAGGTGCGCCCCGCCGATGTCGAACGGTTGTTCGAGCGCGCGCAGCACGGCGGTGCCGACCGATTCCGCTTCCGCCGCCGACGCGCCGGGGAGCAAGAGCGTGAACTCGTCGCCTGCCAGTCGCCCCGCGAGCCCGGCCCCCCGCGCCACCGCGAGCATCCGCTCCGCCACCTGGCCGAGCAGCTGATCGCCGGTCGCATGCCCCTGCTGATCGTTCACCGCCTTGAACCGGTCGAGGTCGACGAACAGCAACGCCGCGCGCTCGCCCGCGGGCGCGGCGAGCAGCTCCTCCGCGCGCTGGCGAAAGTGGGTGCGGTTGGGCAGGCCGGTGACCGCGTCGAACAACGCCAGCCGCTCGACGCGGTCGAAGTTCGCGCGCATCCGACGGAACAGCGCGTCCATCGCGCGGGCGAGCTCAGGGACGACCTCGCCGATCCCGGGCGGGGTCGGGGTGGCGAGGTCGCCCTCCCCCGCCGCGACCAGCCGCGTGATCGCACGGTCGATCGCGTCGGCGGTGGCCGAGATGCTCCGCTCCGCCGCTGCCCAGGAGAACGCGCCGCACGCGATGGCAGGGATCAGCGCGCGCGCGAAGCCGAGCACCGAGATCGCGCGCGTCGTCACCAGCATCGCCAGGAAGAACGCCACCGCGCCCGCCCACAGCGCGAACACCACCGCGCGGCTCTTGA
>CAXTTU010000065.1:0-12208 GCA_964247225.1 uncultured Sphingomonas sp.
GGCGAGCAGCGGGTTGTAGGTGCCGATCTTCTCCAGATACTTGCCGTCGCGCGGGGAGCGCGCATCCGCCACCACGATCCGGTAATAAGGCCGCTTCTTGGAGCCGCCGCGCGAAAGCCGAATGGAAAGTGCCATGATCCAGAAGAACCTTACCTATGTCGCCACTCCGGCGACGGTTGTTGTGAAAGCGTAACGAAATCTATTTACGTCTAAACCCACCGCCCCGGGGCGGAGGACCACCGCGACCGGGTGGCCCCGGCAAGCCGGGCAGACCGCCGCCGAGCTTGCCCATCATGTCGCCCAGCTCCGGTCCCATCTCCGCGCCGCCCAGCGCGTTGCCGAGCCCGCCGAGGCCGCCCTTGCCCAGCATCGCCATCATGCCCTTGAGCCCGCCCATCTTGCGGATGCGCTTCATCGCGGAGGCCATCTCCTGATGCATCTTGAGCAGCTTGTTGATCTCCTGGACGCTGGTGCCAGAGCCCTTGGCGATCCTGATCTTGCGCTTGGCGTTGATAAGCTCGGGCTTGCCGCGCTCCTTGACCGTCATCGAGCCGATCATCGCGTCGAAATGGACGAGGATCTTGTCCGCGCCCGGCGTCGCGTTCATCGCCGCCTGCGCCTTCTTCATCCCCGGCATCATGCCCGCGAGCGCGCCCATGCCACCCATCCGCTGCATCTGCCCCAGCTGCGCGCGAAGGTCGTTCATGTCGAACTTGCCCTTCTCCATCCGCGCGGCCATCCGCTCGGCGTCTTCCTGCTGGATCGTCTCCGCCGCGCGCTCGACGAGGCTGACCACATCGCCCATGCCGAGGATGCGCCCCGCGACCCGCTCGGGGTGGAACGCCTCCAGCGCGTCGAGCTTCTCGCCCGTCCCAGCGAACTTGATCGGCTTGCCCGTGACCGAGCGCATCGACAGCGCCGCGCCGCCGCGCGCGTCGCCGTCCATCCGCGTCAGCACCACGCCCGTCAGCGGCACCTGATCGGAGAAGTTGCGCGCGACGTTGACCGCGTCCTGCCCGGTGAGCGAGTCGACGACGAGCAGGATCTCCTGCGGCCGCGCCACATCCGCGACGCTGCGCATCTCATCCATCAGCGCCTGGTCGATGCTGGTCCGCCCCGCGGTGTCGAGCATCAGCACGTCGAAGCCCTGCAGCTTCGCGGACTGAACCGCGCGCCGGGCGATATCGACCGGCTGCTGCCCTTGAACGATCGGCAGCGTCGCGACCTCGACCTGCGTGCCGAGCGTCGCCAGCTGTTCCTGCGCCGCGGGGCGGTTGACGTCGAGCGAGGCCATCAGCACCCGCTTCGCGCCGCGCTCCTTCAGCCGCTTGGCGATCTTGGCGGTGGTGGTGGTCTTGCCCGAGCCCTGAAGCCCGACCATCATCATGATCGCGGGCGGGGTGACGTCGAGCGCCAGCTCCGACTCGTCCGCGCCGAGCATCTCGATCAGCGCGTCATGGACGATCTTGACGACCTGCTGCCCCGGCGTGACCGAGCGCAGCACATTCTGACCGATCGCCTGTTCGGTGGCGCGGTCGACGAACTCGCGCGCGACCGGCAACGCCACGTCCGCCTCGAGCAGCGCCACGCGCACCTCGCGCATCGCCGCGCGCACGTCCGCTTCGGTCAGCGCGCCACGCCCGCGCAGCCGCTCGAAGACACCGCCCAGCCGGTCGCTCAGGGACTCGAACATCCGCTCACTCCAGACCAACACCAAAAACGCCGGCGGGCGAAACCTCGCCGGCCAGCGTGCGCCATCGCGTTCGATAGCTGAAACTTCGCTGCACGCTTAGCTGAACGCGGCGCAGAGGGCAAGGCGCGTGACTTGCGCCCGCCCCGCCCCTAGATGCGCGCGCATGTTGCAAGGAACTCCGTTCGGGCTGAGCTTGTCGAAGCCCCGGCCTCACTCCCTCAGCCGGACCGCCGGACCAGCCCTTCGACAGGCTCAGGGCGAACGGAAGTAAGGTGGCCTCCTCCCCATCCTGGCACGAGAAGCTGCTAGGCGGCTTCCGCCGCACCTCCGACCGGCTGACCGGCAACCTCGCGGGGCTCACGACCGGCCGGCTGGACGAGGCGCAGCTCGACGAGGTGGAGGAAGCGCTGATCGCCTCCGACCTCGGGCCCGAGACTGCGCGCCATGTCCGCGAGCGGCTGGCCGAGGTGGGCGTCGAGCGCAACATGGAGGAGCTCGGCGTGCGGCTTGTCGTGGCGGAAGAGGTCGAGAAAACGCTCGCCGCCGTCGCGCGCCCGCTGGAGATCGACGCCTTCCCGCGCCCGCAGGTGATCCTGGTCATCGGCGTCAACGGCTCGGGCAAGACCACCACCATCGCCAAGCTGGCTCATCTGTTCCTCGAACAGGATTACGGCGTCATGCTGGCGGCGGGTGACACGTTTCGCGCCGCCGCGATCGGCCAGCTCGCGACCTGGGCGGAGCGGGTCGGCGTGCCGATCGTGCGCGGGCCGGAGGGCGGCGACGCGGCGGGCGTAGTCTGGGACGCGGTGAAACAGGCGACGGAGACGGGCATCGACGTGCTGATCGTCGACACCGCCGGGCGTTTGCAGAACAAGCGCGAGCTGATGGACGAGCTCGCCAAGATCCGCCGCGTGCTGGGGCGGATCAACCCCGCCAGCCCGCACGACGTGGTGCTGGTGCTCGACGCCACCACCGGGCAGAACGCGCTCAATCAGATCGAGGTGTTCCGCGATGTGGCGGGCGTCACCGGGCTGGTGATGACCAAGCTCGACGGCACCGCCCGTGGCGGCGTGCTGGTCGCGGCGGCTGAACGCTTTGCGCTGCCGATCCACGCGATCGGGGTGGGCGAGCAGCTCGGCGACCTCCGCCCGTTCGACGCCAACGAGGTCGCACGCATCATCGCGGGCGTGGACGCGGGCGCGCGGCGGTGAGCCTACCCGATACCGTTCGTGCTGAGGAGAGGCTGAGCCTGTCGAAGCCTCGTCTCGAAGCACCGGGCGTGGGCGGTCCTTCGAGACGCCGCCCTTCGGCCGCCGCCTGGCGGCGGCCGCTCAGGACAGGCTTGGACTTCGCTCAGCAGCTCCTCAGGACGAACGGCTATTTGCCATGAAGGTTGACGCCCCCTCCCCCGGCCTGCGGCTCGGCATCGACTACGGCCCGCTGGTCGTGTTCTTTCTGGTCAACTTCCTCGCGCCCTTCCCATCGTTGCTGCGGGTGCTGAGCGCGACGGTGGCGTTCATGGTCGCGACGATTGCGGCGATGATCGTCTCGCGCGTGAAGCTCGGCGCCATCTCGCCGATGCTGTGGCTGTCGGGCGTCCTGGTCGTCGTGTTTGGCGGGCTGACGCTGTATTTTCACGACCAGCGGTTCATTCAGATGAAGCCGACGATCGTGTACCTGCTGCTCGCGGCGACACTGGCCTTCGGGCTCGCGACCGGGCGACCGTTGTTGCGGGAGGTGCTGGGAGCCGCTTATCCGGGCCTAACCGACCTTGGCTGGCGCAAGCTGACGCGCAACTGGGCGGTGTTCTTCGTGGTGCAGGCGTTGCTCAATGAAGTCGTGCGGCGGCGCTTCTCGCTCGATTTCTGGGTGGCGTACAAATTATGGGGCGCGGTGCCGCTCACGCTGGTGTTCGCGCTGGCGAACGTGCCGATGCTATTGAGGAACGGGCTGACGAGCGGGGATGCGGCGGAGCAGGTGCCGCCGGAGGCTTAGGCGCGCCAGGTAGCCACGTCCCAGTCCCGTCACCCCGGCCTTGAGCCGGGGTCCCGTTACCTACTCTGGAACAGTGGAAAGAAGCGGGACCCCGGGTCAAGCCCGGGGTGACGGGAGATCGTGTCAGTCGATCCGCCTCACCCCACCGCCGCCTCGTACCGCCGCCCGGCCTCGTCCCAGTTCACCACGTCCCACCACGCCTTCAGATACGCGCCGCGATCGTTGCGGTAGGTGAGGTAGTACGCGTGCTCCCACACGTCGTTGCCGAGGATCGGCGTGCCGCGCTCGGCGGCGACGTCCATCAGCGGGTTGTCCTGGTTGGGCGTGCTCGTCACCTTGAGCGCGCCGGAGGAGTCCGCGATCACCCACGCCCAGCCGGAGCCGAACTGCCCCGCGCCCTTGGTGTTGAACTCCTCCTTGAGCTTGTCGAGCCCGCCAAATGCCTCGATCGCCTCCGCCAGCTTGCCCGAGGGTTGGCCGCCGCCGGGCGCCATAATTTTCCAGAAGAAGTCGTGGTTCCACCAACCCCCGCCATTGTTGCGGACCAGCGGCGGTTGCGACGACATCACCGCCATGATCTCCTCGGCAGACTTGCCCTGCAGCGACGGGTCGGCGTCCACGCCCTTGTTGAAATTGTCAGTATAAGCCTTGTGGTGCTTGTCGTGGTGGAACGTCATCGTCTCCTTGCTGATCGTCGGCTCCAGCGCATCATAGTCGTACGGCAGCGGCGGCAGGTCGAAGGCCATGGGGAATCTCCATCGGTGAGCTTGCGATACGTTAACGCGAGCGCGGGGCAATGGCTCCCGCCCTAAGCGAGCCCGTGGCGCTTCAGCGCGTGGCGGAGCTGGTCGTAGCTGAGGCCGAGCGCGTCGGCGGTGGCGCGCTGGTTATAGCGATGCTCGGCGAGCGAGGAGGACAGCAGCTCGCGCTCGAACCGGGCGACGCAGCTCTTGAAATCGGACGGCCCCGCCTCGCACGCCGCGACCGGCTCATCGGCGCGGGTGAGCGGCCCGGCGGGCGCGGGTTCGACCGCGGCCCCGGGGCGGTAGGGCGAGGCGAAGGGATCGAACTCGATTCGCTCGACCGGCCCCGCCTCGTCCCAGCGATACACCGCGCGCTCGACCACGTTGCGCAGCTCGCGGACATTGCCCGGCCAGGGATGCGCGGCGAGCGCCTGCCCCGCCTCCGCCGTGAAGCCCGGCCAGCGTTCCCAGCCCAGCTCCGACGCCATCCGCCGCCCGAAATGGTCCGCCAGCGCAAGCACGTCGCCTGAACGCGCGCGCAGCGGGGGTAGCGTGACGACCTCGAAGCTCAGCCGGTCGAGCAGGTCGGCGCGGAACTGATGCCGCGCAACCCGGTCGGGGAGGTGCTCGTTGGTCGCGGCGACGATGCGGACGTCGACGCGCTGCGGACGCGATGAGCCGATCCGCGTCACCTCGCCATATTCGACCGCGCGCAATAGTCGCTCCTGCGCCGCCATCGACAGCGTGCCGAGCTCGTCGAGGAACAGCGTGCCGCCATGCGCCTCCTCGAACCGCCCCACCCGCGCGCGCGTCGCGCCGGTGAACGCGCCCGCCTCATGCCCGAACAGCTCCGCCTCGATCAGCGTTTCGGGCAGGGCTGCACAGTTCATCACCACCATCGGGTGGTCCCAACGCGGTGACAGGCGATGCAGACGCTCGGCGACCAGCTCCTTGCCCGTGCCGCGCTCGCCGATGACGAGCACCGGCCGGTCGAGCGCGGCCGCGCGACTGGCGCGTTCGAGCGCGTCGAGGAACGCGCCCGCCTGCCCGATGACCTGACTGGCCCGTTCCACCACCACGCCGCGAGTTGGCGCGAAATCCTAACAAGTAGCAAGCGGGAAATGGGGAGCGGGGAGCTAGGAGCAGCTAAGTATCTGCAATCGCGTCGAAACGGCACTTGGCACGGGAGATGCAAAGCAAGTGGCAAGCCGCCATCGCGGCGACCAAGACGCAAGGGAGACCAATAATGACCCGCTTCACTCGCCACCTCGCCGCCACCACCGCCAGCGCGCTGCTCAGCATCCTGTTGCTCGCGGGCGCGGTCGGCCCCGCTTATCACCCGATGCTGGCGCCGGTCGCCGGTGTCGTGGCATGAATGACCTTTCCCCCTTCACCGGCCAGCGCCGCTTCGGCGACGCAGAGCCGACACCGCCAGGAGCCGCATTGATGGGCATCTTCTCCCGCACCCGCGACATCGTCGCCGCTAATTTCGCCGACCTGCTCGACCGCGCGGAGGACCCGGCCAAGACCATCCGCGTCATCATCCTCGAGATGGAGGAGACCTTAGTCGAGGTCCGCGCCTCCGCCGCGCGCACCATCGCCGACGGTAAGGAGATGCGCCGCCACATCGCCAAGCTCGACGCGTTGCAGGCGAGTTGGACCGAAAAGGCGGAACTCGCGCTGAGCAAGAACCGCGAGGACCTCGCAAAGGCGGCTTTGGTCGAGCGACAGAAAGCGGCGGACATGGCCGAGCAGCTCGCGGCGGAAGTGCAGGTGCTCGACGACGCGCTGCGCGCCTCGGAGGAGGACATCGCCAAGCTCCAGAAGAAGCTGACGGAAGCGCGCGCCAAGCAGAACGGGATCAACACCCGGCTGGAAAGCGCCAACAACCGCGCGCGCTTGCGCGAGATGTGGAACGGCCCGCGCACCGCCGAGGCGTTCAGCCGCTTCGACGTGCTGGAGCGCCGGGTCGACTATGCCGAGGGCCGCGCGGAGGCGATGGGCTTGGGCGCGGCTCCCAAGAGCCTGGAGGAGGAGATCGCCGTGCTGAACGCATCGGACAAGGTCGACGGCGAACTCGCCGCGCTGAAGGCGCGGATGGGCAAGGAGGGCTGACATGCACGACGACACGCCCATGGCCGTGTTCTTCACGGTCCCGCTGCTGGTCGGCGTTCTATTCATCGGCCTGCCGTGGCTGGTGCTCCACTATGTCACCAAGTGGCGAACGGCGCCCCGCATCACGCAGGAGGACGAGAAGATGCTGGACGAGATGTTCCACCTTGCCCGCCGTCTCGACGAACGCGTCCAGACGGTCGAGCGGCTCGTCGCGCTCGACCACCCGGAGGCCCGCCTCGGCCTCGACACCCGCCCGGCGAACGCCGGCCACGACCTGACCCGGAGGAGCTGACATGGCCGCCCGCACGAAATTCTACCTCGACCGGCAGGACGCGAAGTTCAAAGGCGTTTGTGCCGGGATCGCCGACTACACCGGCATTGACGTCCTCTGGATCCGCATCGCCGCCGTTCTCCTGACGATCAGCGGCGTGGGGATGCCCTGGCTTCCGATCGCCTATCTGCTCGTCGCGTGGATGGCGCAGCCAAAGCCGCTCGGCCTGTACGACAGCGCCGACGACGCGCGCTTCTGGCAGGGGGTCCGGTCGAACCCGAAGCGCTCCGCCGCCGAGGTCCGCTCGACCATGCGCGACCTCGACCGCCGGCTCGCCGACATCGAGACCTTTTACACCAGCCGCAACTCGCAGCTCGCGAGCGAAATCGACTCGCTGCGCTGAGCGCCGATAACAACGGGGATAGTCATCATGTTCAACTGGGCACTTCTGGTTCCGATTTCGATGTTCACCGTCGGGCCGGTCGCTTGGGCTTTCAACAACTGGACGCGCATGCGCCACGGCTTCGAGCCGGAGGCGTACAAGACCCGGCGGCAACGCCGGAACGAAGGTGCGCTCGATGACGAGCGAAAGGTCACGCTGCTCACCAACGAGAACGAACAGCTTCATGGGAAGATCGGCCGGCTGGAGGAGCGGATCGCGGTGCTCGAACGCATCGCCACCGACCCCGCCGAGCGCACCGCGCGCGAGATTGAAGCGCTGCGCGATCGATAGGAGATTGCGATGATCTGGATCCTCGTTCCCCTGTTCGCCCTGCTCATACCGATCGTTGCGATCCTGAGCGGCACGGTGGTCAAACCCTGGTTCGCGCTCCAACACCGCAAGCTGGAATTGGAAGCGTCGATGGTCGCCGAAAAGGCGGCGCAATATGCGGCGCAGACCGAGCGGCTCGAACAGCGCGTCCGCGTGCTGGAGCGGATCGTCACCGACCGCGGCGCGGACCTGGCGGGCGAGATCGACCGGCTCGCCGACAGCCCCAAGCTCAACTGATCCAGAGGACCCGTCCATGAACCCTTTTGAGTTCATCATCGCCATCTTGGTTATCGTCTTCGGCGCGCGGATGCTGCGCGACCTCCTGCGACACCGCGCGGCGACTGGCATATCGAGCGCCGACCCGAACGCCGACCGCCTGCGCGACGAGGTGCGCCAGCTGCGCGAGCGTGTGCAGGTGCTCGAGCGCGTGATCACCGACACTCACCCCACCGCCGAACTCGATCGCCGGATCGAGCGGCTGCGCGACTAAGGAGGGACGCCCGATGTCCGATCCGCAATCCATTCTAGCTGTCGCCGTGCTCGCGGGTCTCGCGATGCTGCTCGCGGCGGCGTTGACCGGGTGGCGCGACTGGCTGCGCCTCAAGCACCGACAGCTCGGGGCCGAGCCCACCGCCATGCCGAGCGCGAGCGCGCGCATCGAACTCGCCGACCTGCGCGAACGCATCCGCAAGCTGGAGGCGATCGCGGCGGGGGTGGAGCTTTGATTGCACGCCTGCCTACCCTACCCTGACACCCTCCCCCGATACCCTCCCCGGCGAAGGCCGGGGCCTAGCTCCGCCGGCAGAACTGGGCCCCGGCCTTCGCCCGGGAGGGTAGCGAGCTGATCGGTCTGATTGGCGAGACCTGCGCTCCCCGCGTTGCCCCGCCCTCCCCCAACCCCTACCTCCCGTTCATGTCCCACCTCGCCGACCTTGCCGAAGAATACACCTTCCTCGATCCCGACGATCGCTACCGGATGCTGATCGACCTAGGCCGCGCGCTGGAGCCGATGCCCGCCGCACTGAAGACGGAAGCGACGCTGGTGCGCGGCTGCTCCGCCTCCGTGTGGGTATATCCGACGCGGCGCGACGACGGCGCGCTCCATTTCCTCGCCGACTCCAACGCGGCCGTTACCAAGGGGATCATCGCGCTGGTGCTCCAGACGGTGCAGGACCAGCCGCCCACCGAGATACTCGAAACCGACGTCGCCTCCGAACTCGCGCCCTTCGACCTTAAGAACCAGCTGAGCTCCAACCGGACGCAGGGCGTGCCCAACATGATCGCGCTGATCCGCGAGACGGCGGCGCGGTACGTTTAGCGAGGAAATACTCTGGCCGGCTCCTCCCTTCCGTTCGCCCTGAGCTTGTCGAAGGGCGGGCAACCGTGGTGCGCTGTGCCCGTGCTTCGACAGGCTCAGCACGAACGGAGTTAGGACCGCGACCGCGAGGAAAGTTTAGCTGCCCTCCACCCCAGGCCGCAGCAGCGCGCGCCAGTCGGCGAGCGAGGCGGGCGCGGGCGACACGACCGGCTCGGCCTTTTGCTCCGGCGCGTCGAGCGCCGCGAGCACCGCCTCGGCGGTCTCGCCGGGCCGCGCTACCACCCACCGGCCCGGCCGCGCGCCGTCGAGCACGACCACGCCCTGCGCCGGGCACGCGCCCAGGCACCCGACCTCGGCCACACCGACCTTTGCGCGCGGCCCCTTGGACACGCCCAGCGCGCGGCGGAGCGCCTTGGCGAGCGGCGTCCGCCCCTTCGCGCCCCAGCCCCCGCGCACGCGCCGCGAGCATTTGCCGCACACCAGGATCGCGCGCGTCCAGTCGCTGCCGACCTCCTCGCTCACCCCGCCCGCGCCTCCTCCGCCGTGCGGAGCACGTCATACGCCGCCTGCGTCGCGCGGAACCGCTCTGCCGCGGCGGCGTCGCCTGGCTTGAGGTCGGGGTGGTTCGCCTTGACGAGCCTGCGCCACGCCGCGCGGATGTCGTCGAAGCTGGCGTCCGGCTCCAGCTCCAGCACCTCCAGCGCGCGCATCTCGTCGCGCGAGCGGGTGCCGTCGCCGGGCGCGCCCCAGCCATAGTGTCGCGCCTCGGTGTAGCCGGAGGCATCGCGCGTTTCGTTCGCCTCGCGAGCGGCGGCCTCCTCCGCGCTCAGCCCGGCGAAATAGTCCCAGCCGCGGTTATACTCCGCGGCATGAGTCGTACAAAACATCCACCGCTCGCGGCTGTTCGGCGCCTTGGGCGCGGGGCAGGTGCCGGGCGCGGTGCAGCCATGCCGGTCGCATAGCCGCACCTGCTCCGCCTCGCGCCCCGAGCCGTAACCGCGCCAGCGGGGAAAGCCCCAATCGTTGTTGCGGGTCGCGCGCGGCATCCCTCGCATGTAACCCGCGCCCCCACCGGAACAAGCCGCAACCGGCTAGTGCGGCATCTTGAACTTCACCCGCTGCGTCTCGCCGCCGCAGCCGAGCTGGCCGTCGGGGCGGAACGTCTTCGCGTAATGCGCGCTCGCCATCGTCCGCGCGCCCGCGTCGGCGAACACGAAGGGCGGATAAGCGATCACCGTCCGCTCATTCGCCACCTGTCCGTCCGCGCGGACGTCGAACTGCACCGCCGTCCACCCCTCGAAGCCCCAGCGGAGCGCCTCGTCGGGGAAGCGCCCGCTGGTGCCGAGCAGTTTGGGCGGCGAGTCGACCAACGCGCACTGGTCGGCGGACAGGTTGGTCTTGGCAAAGGCGGCGCGTGCCGCGTCCGCGTTCCCCGCCCGCTGCTCCAGCGAGGCGAGCCGGACCAGCGCGGCGACCCGGATCGGGCTCGTTGAGTCGAGCTTGGCGTCGTCGGCGACCGAGCGGAGGGCCGCACGCTGACGCTCCCGGTCGCGCCCGAGCGCACCGGCGGTCAGCAACGCCACCGCGCCGCGCGCTTCCGGGTCGTCGGCATAGCGCCCGGCGGCGAGCGCGGGCAGCCGGTCACGGTAGAAACGCGTCCCATCCTCCGCGTCCGACGCCCAGACGCGGAGCTCGACCGCCAGCCGCGGCGCGCCCGTCGCGCCGTTCTTCTCCAGGATGGCCAGCGCGCGACTGGCCACCGCGTTGCGCTCGTCGCGCGGCAGGACCGGGTTCGCCGCCAGCGCGCGCAGGACCGGCACCAGCGCGAGCGCGGATGCGCCCGCCTTCGCCTCCGCCGCCGCCAGCATCGCCCGCTCGCCCGCGAGCGCCACCGAAGGTGATGCGGCGGGCGGCGGCGACACCTCCACGCCCTTGCCGTCGAGCCACACGCTGAGCCGCGCGTCGAGAAAGTCGATCACCGAGGGTCGCGTGAAGCTGGTCGCGCAGCGCAGCTCCACCCGGATGCGGTTGCGAAAGAATGGCGGCAGCGCCTTGACCTGTTCGGGCCGCCACGACCAGTCGGCGGTGGCGCGCGCGAACGCCAGCGCGACCGCGCCGCCCCCCTTGGCATAGACCGGGTGGTTGTCGACCACGCTGCCGTCATCGGCGATCGAGAACTCGACCACCGCGTCGTCCGTCGGCTTCAGCCCCGCCTCACCGCCGCAATCGGGCGTCGTCATTTGCAGCGCCGGGTCGAAGCCGTTGGGAAAGTGACCCGCTCCGGTATAGGCGAGGTACTTGCGCGCGGTCTCGGCATCGCCGCCGAGCAAGGCGGCGATCGCGTAATCGGACCGCGCCGACATACCCTCCAGAGACACCTTGTCGGTCAGCCCGCCGAGCAGCTTGACCGCCGCCCCCGCGCGCGCCTTCGCGCCGACAAGGTCGCCGCGATTGAGCAGCAGCTCCGCCTCGCGCCGCCGCAGCCGCGCTTCCACGCCGCTGTCGGTGTTGCCCGCCGCCACCAGCGCGTCCGCGCGCGCCGCCGCCGCGCTCGCCGCGTCCGGGTCGACGAACGTCGCCGTCCGCAGCTCGCCCAGTGTCGCGCGGAGCTGATCCTCCGGCGCGGGCGCGGTCGGCTCGGCGAGCCGGAACGCGGCGGCGGCGCTGCCGTAATCGAGCCCGGCCTCCGCGATCATCCCCAGCTCATATTGCGCGTTGAACCGGTCCTGCCGCAACGTCGCGTCACCGGCGGGCAGGTCGGCCAGCCCCGCCCGCGCGGCGTCGGCGGCTTCGTCGAGCCGGTACAGCGCCAGCAGCGCGGCGCTCTTGCGCACCCGGAAGATCGCGCGGCTGCGCTTGTTCGTCGCCGCCGCGGCCTCCAGCGCGCTCCAGGCCGCGAGCCGCTGCTCGGGCGTGCCCGTCGCGTCGAGCGCGGTCGCGGCGTCGTAGCGCGCCTGCATCGTCGGGGCCTGCCCCGCTGCGGGCACGGTTGCGGCCAGCAGCAATGGCGTGGCCCAGTGGTGTTTGGTCATTGGCGGCACTCCCCCCTGAGTGGGGGATGGTGCAACGGAATGCTGGCGAGGGCTAGAGAAATTGAGCCGACAAAGGGCCGTCACGGGACTAAATCCCGTGACGTCGATCCTCGCTTGGGCGAGGTCGACCGGCCCGGTTGGAGGAGCAGGCAGAGCCTTGCTCCTCCAACCGGGCGCCAGAGGGTCTATAAGCCGGGTTCTGTCCTCGCCCGAAAGCGATGGGCGACCATTCCTCTCGGCCCGCCGTTGCCGACGGGCTCCAGCGACCA
>CAXTTU010000066.1:0-12117 GCA_964247225.1 uncultured Sphingomonas sp.
CCGACAAGGACGAGCATGAGCCCGACCAGTCCAGCGGCGACGCGCATATTCCGTTCTCCCCGCAGTCGTCCCCGGTCCAGCCTGTTAACGGCCAATACTTAACATCACGCCAAAACGGTCGCCCCCCACCGGGAGGCGACCGTTCCCAGCGTGCGTCGACGCTCAGAAGGCGAGGCGGAAGCTCGTTCCTCCGATCACGGCGGGCAGCTGATCGGACGCTTGGGCGTTGATGTTCGCGCGGCCGAACAGGCTGAGCTGCGCGGTGCCGTTCATCAGGTCGCGGCCGTACAGCATCTCGGCGACGTAGCGCCGCTGCGGCGCGGTGATCCCCGCCTGCTGCGTGACGATGCCGAGCGCGCCCGTGGTCCGGTCGACCACCTGCAGCATCGACACGTCCACCGATCCGCTTTCCACATGCATCGGCTGAGCGAACGAGACCCGCAAGCGATCGTGCCGGTCTAGCAGGCCGTCCTTGGCCATCGCGACCTGGAAGGACGAGCTCATCAGCCCGCCCGCGCCCACCGCCAACGGCGAGCGCGCGGCGTCGCCCGCGCGGGTGCGACCGACCGACGCGGTGGCGGACAATGACACGCCACGCGCCAGCGCCCAGTCCGCGCCCGCGGTGGCCGCGTCGGTGGTGGAGCCGAGCGGCAGGTCGTCACGGTTCGCCGACGCCATGCCGAGCACCGCGTCATTCTCGTGCAGCACCGTATAGCCCACGGTGGTGCGCAACCGGGCGGTCGGCTGCAGGCTGACCGCCATGTTGGCCGCGCTCGCCTGATAGGCCTCCGCGCCGCCGAGCACGCGCTTCGCCTCCAGCGGCAGGCCGGACAGATCGCGCTGGAGCGCGCGCCGGGTCACCCCGCCCGCGACGCTGACGCCGGGGGCGAGTCGCATCTCCATGCGGGAATAGGCGCCGCCCGATGCGAAACCAAGGAACGGGTTTGCGCCGCCGCTCGCCGGGTCATAGTCCGACGCCATCGCCAGCCCGTCCTGCCCGCCAAGCGAGGCCGCCGCGGTCGCGCCGTTGCCCGCCTCGAAGTCGAAGCGGTGGTCCGCCGACACTAGCCGGATGGAGCTTTCGAATGGAACGTCGCTCCCGAGGAAACCCACCCGGTTGACGCGCGGGCGCATCGTCAGCGTCGCTTGCGTGTCGCCGAAGCCGGCAAGCTGCTCGGTGCTGCCCCTGAGATCGGTGAACCGCGCCGCCACCGGCGTGCCGTTGGCGAGCGTGGTCGGCGCGCCGATCCAGCTGGTGAAGCGGCTGGTGAGATAGCTCATGAACACTTCGGCGCTGCCGTTGATCGACACCGTCTGGTTGGCGAGCTTGGTCGACATCGGCACCTGGAAGTCGCGGTTCGACTCGCCGGTGTTCTCGAACAGCGAGAAGTAGACGCTGTTCGCTTCCCAGGTCGAGCGGGTCGCGGCGCTGGTCGCCTGAATGTCCTTCAGCGCGATCGGCTTGACGACGCCGTTGACGACCTGCTTGATCGTGAGCTTGCTCCAGTCGAGCGGCGACAGCGCGGCCTGAATGTCGAGTTCGCCATTGCCGTACACCGGGTCGATGCCGGGCGCGCCCAGATCCTTCGCCGATTTGAAGATGATGTTAACGACGTCCTTGGGATGGGTGTCGAGCCAGGGCCAGCGATCCTGGATCAGCGCGATCGTGCCCGATACCAGCGGGGCGGAAAAGGACGTGCCCGAATAGCGGGTCACGCCGCCCTGACCGTCGGACACCAGCATCATCTCGCCCGGTGCGACGAGGAAGTGATTCATCAGCAGGTCGGGCGCCTTGCCGCAATTGCCCTTGTCGTCACCAAGGCAGACGGTGCCCGCTTGGTTCGAGAAGCTGGAGATCTTGCCCGTCGGATCGACGGAGCCGACGACGATGATCTGCGGATTGGTCGGGTGCCAGGTGACATTCTGGGTCTGCACGACCCCGTCATTGCCCGCCGCGATCACGAAAATCTGCTTGGCGGCGGTCTTGATGACGCTGGGGTCGTTGAAGACCCCATCCCATCCCGAGTTGAGCGTCCATCCGGGAACGCCGAGCGAGGCATTGATGGTGGTCGCGCCGTTCTTGGTCAGCATCGCGACGCCGGCGACGATGTCCGACCAGCCCGCGCTCTGGGTGGCGTCATAGGGGTTGTAGGCGATCACCTGCGCGCTGGGGGCGATGCCCATCACGCCCTTGCCGTCCCAGGGCGACACGATCAGGCTGGCAACGGCGGACCCGTGCCCGTTGCTGAAATTGGACACGCCCGAATAGGATACGATGTTCTTGGTCACGTCGCCGGTCAGGCTGAAGTCGAGGATGCCGATCTTGTCGGTCGTCCCCGACATGCCGACCTGCTGGGTCAGCGCGGGTGTCCAGTTCACCTCCTTCATCCAATGGTCCCAGTGATCGACCCCCGAATAGTTCATCAGGTTGTCCCACCAGTCGAGGATGAAGTGCTCGCGCTGGTCAGCCGTCAGGGCGGCGAGCGATTGCGGATTGGACAGGTCGATGCCGTATTTCGCCAGCATCGGATTGGCGAAGCCGTCGGCGAAGCTCTTGCCCGTCTGCGCCTGCACCGCCGCACCGAACGTGTTCTGTGACAGCGTGACGATGCCGTTCAGCTGGGTGGCGACCGATTGATACCCGGCCTGCGACGATTGGTAATCGCCTAGCCCGGCCCAGAAAGCACGCATCTGGCTCCAGGAGGCACTGAGATCACCCGAAAAGCCGCGCAGCTGCCCCCAGCTGGGCGTCGTGGCGCTATTGACATTCGACGTGCTGAACGCGCTCATCTGACCCCAGAATAGCGCCGGATCATTCGACAGCGGACCGGTGTCGCCCCAGAAGGCACGCATCTGGCTCCAGAACGGGGTCGCGTCGCCCCAGAACGCACGCATCTGGCTCCATTGCGGCTGGATAGTGTCCGAATACGCCACCACGGGGCTGCCCGTCGGGGCAGTCGTCGCGGGCGCGGGCCCGGGTGCGGGCGCAGGTGCGGGCGGCGGGGGCGGCGCGGTCTGCGCGGCGGCGACCGGGAGGATGGCGACGGTGGTCAGCGCGCTTGCGGCAAGCAGCAACCGGCGGGTGTTCTTCAGCATATGACGGTCCCCTCTCGGGCGGCCCTGTTCCGCCCGTCTGGCATGCGGGTAGGCGTTCATGTCTTTACCCCGCCGCAAATGAGAGACTTAAAACCGCATTAGCCTCGAAACCTGTCGCTCCCGACTGCCGGACAGTATGGAGCCGAGCGCTATTTGCGGGCCGTCCTTGAGGGACTGCGCCACTTCCGGCCCCTGCGTTCGTTGATCTTCCCAACCACGAAGCGAGGCCCAGGATGGAATATCTCAAGCTCGGCAGCACCGGCCTCGACGTGTCGCGGCTGTGCCTCGGCTGCATGACGTTCGGCGTGCCCGCCCGCGGCAACCACGCCTGGACGCTCGACGAGGAGGCCAGCCGCCCGATCCTGCGCCGCGCGATCGAGGCGGGGGTCAACTTCTTCGACACCGCCAACGTCTATTCGGACGGTACCTCGGAGGAGATCGTCGGCCGTGCGCTGAAGGACTATGCGCGCCGCGACGAGGTGGTGATCGCGACCAAGGTCCATGGCCGGATGCGCCCCGGGCCCAATGGCGCGGGGCTGAGCCGCAAGGCGATCATGACCGAGATCGACGCGAGTCTCGCGCGCCTCGGCACCGACTATGTCGACCTTTACCAGATCCACCGTTTCGACCCGGACGTGGCGATCGAGGAAACGCTGGAAGCGCTCCACGACGTCGTCAAGGCGGGCAAGGCGCGCTACATCGGCGCGTCGTCGATGTACGCTTGGCAGTTCGCGACCATGCTCCACGTTGCGGAGGCGAATGGCTGGACGCGGTTCGCGACGATGCAGGATTATCTCAACCTGCTTTACCGCGAGGAGGAGCGCGAGATGCTGCCGTTATGCGCGGCGGAGGGCATCGGCGTGATCCCGTGGAGCCCGCTGGCGCGCGGACGGCTGACGCGCGACTGGGACGAGGCGACCGAACGCTCGCAGACCGACCTGTTCGGCAAGACGCTCTACGCCGGCACCGTCGAGGCGGACCGCAAGGTGGTGGAGGCGGTCGCGGCGGTCGCTGCCGAGCGCGAGGTCCCGCGCGCGCAGGTCGCGCTCGCCTGGGTGCTCGCCAAGCCCGAGGTGTCGGCCCCGATCGTCGGCGCATCCAGGCCCGCGCACCTCGACGACGCGATCGCCGCGCTCGAGCTCGGCCTGACCGAGAGCGAGATCGCGCGGCTGGAAGCACCGTACGTTCCGCACGCGGTGGTCGGCTTTTCGTGACAGGTGCCCATGGTAAACTACGTACAGCCCGACGTAATGAGTAGGATGAGCGCTACCCAGCGTTCTTCGCGACCAGCATAAGCGATCAGCGAACAGGCTGATGTGGCTGCGAGCCAAGGCAGGGGAGAGAAGGTGGACGCAACCGGCCCTGCCACGAACAGCCCGGGCCTTCGCGCCATGCGCGAGCGTTTCCTTGCGGCGCTTCCGGACTTCGAGGAGTCGGGCGCGTTCGCGGCAACGACGGGTCGGTATCACGATACGTTTCGCACGCGCGTCGACGCGCTGCTCGCCGCCGCGGCGGCTCACCCCGGCGAAGGCTGGGCGGTCATGCGCGACGTGCTGGCCGCCTCGCAGGGCAACCGGGGTGCGCTGCCGCCCTTCTTCGATGGCGACGTGTCCTGGCGTGTCCCCCGTGCTCGCGACGTCGATGCGGCCCGCCTGGACGCGGCGCTCGATGCGCTGATCGGCGGCAGCGATGATCCTCCCGCCGCCATTGCGGCCTTTACCGAGGCGTTTCAGCCGCTGCTGGAGGCGATCGGCCAAGGCAATGCGTTTCGCGACACGCGCGTGGTGCCCGCGACGGTGCTCGCCGCGGTAGCGCCCCATCGCGCGATCAGCGTCCGCTACACACCCTATGGCAAGGCCGAGCGGCTGCTGAACGACCGGACGCTGTTCCGCAACAAACCGATCACCGCCGAGGAATATCGCGCCGTGCTCGCGCTCGCCGAGCAGATCCGGTCGGCGATGGTCGATTGGGGCTGGGCGCCGCGCGACCTTTGGGACGTGCACGGCTTCATCCTGACGGCAATGGCGAGGCCCGACGAGGCAGGCGGCGACACATCCCCCGACGACACCCCCATCTGGATCGTCACTGCACGCGACCGCGCAGCGGACGGCGTCGCCGGTTTCGTCGAGCGCGGCGAATGGCACCTCGCCGAGGACCGCGCCAGCCGCAGCAATGAACTGGTCCGCGAGATGCGCGTGGGGGATCGCATCGTCCTGCGCGACTTCATTCCGCGCGCGGTGGACCCGCCATTCGACACCGGCGGCAAGGTCGTCACCGCGCTTCGTATCCGCGCGACCGGCGTCATCAACGAACAGCGCGGCGATGGTCTGTCGGTCGGCGTGAGGTGGGATCCGCCGGTCGAGCCGCGGCTCTGGTATTTCTACACCCGCAACTATCCCGTCTGGCGGCTGCGTACCGGTGATGAGGAAATGGCGCGCCGGCTTGCCGCGTTCATCTTCGACGGCGAGCCGCAGGACCATGACTGGTTCGCGGCACGCTGGTTCACCGACGCGGCAACGGAGGAGCGGACCGTGCTGCCCGACCCGACCAACCTTATCCTCTATGGGCCACCGGGCACCGGCAAGACCTATGCCACCGCCGCCCATGCGGTGCGGCTCTGCGACGGCCTGGACGACGACGACCCGCTGTTTCGGCCGGAACGGCGCGATGCGCTGATGGCACGTTACCGGCAGCTGGTCGCGGACGAGCGGATCGAGTTCGTCACCTTTCACCAATCGGTGGCTTATGAGGAGTTCGTCGAAGGGCTGCGCCCGTCGTCGCTCGACGAGGAGGGACAGCCGCTCGCCGCCGGCTTCCGGCTCGCCCCCACGCCCGGTATCTTCCGCACGGTCGCGCGCCGTGCAGAGATGAGCACCGGCAGTGGCGACGCCAGTTTCTCGCTCGGCGACCGCAAGGTGTTCAAAATGTCGATCGGCGAGGCGAGCAACCCCGACGACGCGCACCTGTTCGAGGAGGCGATCGCCGGCGGCTACACGCTGCTCGGGTTCGGCGACACCGACTGGTCCGACCCTCGCTTCGCCGATCGCCAGGCAATCATCGACGCGGTGCGCGCCGATGAGGGCGATGACCGCGCCGTTGCGGGTAGCGGCCGCGTCCAGATGCCGCATATCTTCCGCAACTGGATGCGGGTCGGCGACCTTGTCATTGTCTCGAAAGGCAACAGCCTGTTTCGCGCGATCGGCGAGATCACCGGCGACTATGCCTATGCCCCCCGTGACGGCGGCGACTACCCGCATCGCCGCGCGGTGCGATGGCTCTGGGTCGACCGTGCCGGCGTTCCGGTGAACGAGATCTACGCCCAGACATTCTCGATGAAGTCGGTCTATGCCCTGACCACGGCCGACCTCAACATCCCCGCGCTCGGGCGTTACGCCAACAGCCGACAGAAGGCGGGACACGGCCTGCCCGAGCCCTTTGTCCTCGTCATCGACGAGATCAACCGCGCCAACATCTCCAAGGTGTTCGGCGAGCTCATCACGCTGCTGGAGGCGGACAAGCGGATCGGCAAGGGAAACGAGCTGCGGGTGCGGCTGCCTTATTCGAAGCTCGATTTCGGTGTTCCTGCCAACCTCCACATCGTCGGCACGATGAACACCGCCGACCGCTCGATCGCGCTGATCGACAAGGCGCTCAGGCGGCGCTTCACCTTTATCGAGGTGATGCCCGACTATTCCGTGCCCGGGATGGAGGCCGAGGTCGGCGGGGTGACGCTGGCCGAGCTGCTGCGCACGATCAACGAGCGGATCGAGTATCTGCTCGATCGCGAGCACCAGATCGGGCATGGATGGCTGCTCGGCTGCGACACGCGCGCGTCGCTCGACGCGGCGATGCGCAACAAGATCATCCCGCTGATCGCCGAATATTTCTTCGAGGATTGGGGCCGCACCGCCGATGTGCTCGGCGGGCGAGGCGACAACCCGTTCCTGGAGCAACAGACGCTGACCCCGCCGCCCGGGATGGCGGGAGCGGAGCCGCGGATACGCTGGTCGGTGCGCGAGAGCTTTGCCGCGGACGCCTACCGCCGGCTGATCGGCTGATCGCGCCGGTGGCGCACCACCAGCTCTTCGAATGGGAACGGCGGCGGTTCGATGCCGCCGACTCGGTCCCCGTCGCCGAGGCCGCGGCGCTGGCGCGGGCCGCTGCCGGGCCGGCGAAGCGCCTCGGCGGGCAGTGCTTCGATTTCGGCCGCGAGGCGCTGGCCGCGCAGAACCTGGTCGGCACCGTCGCGACGGGAGGCACCTCGTGCGAGATCCTGCCCAAGATCGACCGTGAGGTGACAGGTGACAGCGCGGAGGTCCCGGCCTTGCGCCACCAGCTGGTTCACATGCTGGCGGTAGCGCATGACCTGCCGATCGCCGACGACGCCGCGACGTTGCTCGACACGCAGCGCCACACGTTGCTCGAAGTGCTGATCGGGCGCTGGGCAAATCTCGCGGGCGAGGCGGTGCGGCGCGGCATCCCGCGCGCCTATGTCGCGCACGAGGAGGACCTGCCCGCGCTGCGCGGTCGGCTCGACGCGACGCGCCAGTTCACGACGCTGGCCGCCAGCCCGCACCGGCTTGCCTGCCGCTACGAGGAGTTCTCCGACGACATCGCGCTCAACCAAGTAATCAAGGCGGCGATCGTCCGCCTGCGCCGGTTGGCGCGCTCGCACGCCAATCAGCGCGCGCTTGCCGAGCTGGCGCTGATCTATGCCGATGTTGCCGACGTCCCGGCGGCGCTGCTGCGCTGGGATCGCGTCGTGCTCGACCGCACCAATGCGCGCTGGCAGGGGCTGTTGCGGCTGGCGCGACTGATTCTCGGCGACCGTTTCCAGAACAGTGCGGCAGGCGGCGCGGACGGCTTTGCCCTCCTGTTCGACATGAACGCGCTGTTCGAGCGCTATGTCGCGCGGCTCCTCGAGCCGATCGCGACCGCGGCAGGGCTCACGGCTCGCGCGCAGGGAGGCTATCGCCATTGCCTCTACCCCGAGTCCGGCGACCCGGCCCTGTTCGCGACACAGCCCGATCTGCGTCTGCTGCGCGGCACGGGCGAGGTCGCGCTGGTGATCGATACCAAATGGAAATGCCTGGCCGACGGCGCGGTCGACGGGAAGCGCGGGGTCAAACAAGGCGATCTCTATCAAATGATGGCCTATGCGCAGCTTTATGCGTGCAACCGGCTGGTGCTGCTCTACCCCCACCATGGGGGGCTGGTGTCGCCGCTACCGGCGCATCACCGCCTCGCCCATGCGAGCGGGCCCGTGCGGCTTACGATCGCGAGTGTCGATGTGACGAGCCATGCGGCCGCGCAAAGCGGATTGACGGCATTGGTAGCGGCGGTGCTACTCTGACCGAGCGCTCGCGCTTATAGCCCAAGCCATGCGCTTGCTCTCGAACATCGGAACCGATCGCGTGGTCGACCATCTGCCGAACGGGGCAGCGTTGGACGGCGCGACGAACGCGGCCTCGATCGAGGGACTTGCGACACTGCGGCGCGCGAACGGCCTCAGTCGACTGCTCTTGTCGTCCGATGCCACCTTGCGCGAAGACGCGGACGATCGCCGCCGCCGCAATCGCCTGACGGCCCGGGGCGAGGGGCTGAAGGCGCTCGGTTGGATCGAGGCCGCCGAGGTGAGGACGACCGCGCTGCCGCTGCGGCAGGCGGTGCTCCTGACCGGCGGGGAGGCAATCATCGGCGATTGCGAGATGACGACCGCCGGGCTGGGCCTCGCGCCGAGCAGGACCGCCGGCATGATCCAGCTCCTGCACGGCGCGGACGAGGTGGCCGGGATCGCGACCTGGTTCGAGCAGCTGTGGCAGCGTTCGGAAAGCCGGTCGCCCGATCAGTTGACCGCCGCCTTGCGGGAGGCGACCGCGGCGTTCGGCGCCCGCACCATCTATCATCGCGCGCTGGCGGCGCTGTTCGCGGACATGGCGGCCGATGCGGACATGCTGCCCGATCAGCGGCTGGGGCTGGAGAACAGCCGCGTCTGGGGGATGCTGTATCGGTTCCAGCGCGACGGCGTGCTGGGCGCGGTCAGCAAGCTCCGGCAATGGGGCGGTTGCATCATCGCGGACAGCGTCGGCCTCGGCAAGACGTTCGAGGCGCTCGCCGTCATCAAATATCACGAGCTGCGCAACGAGCGCGCGCTGGTGCTCGCCCCCAAGCGGCTGCGCGAGAACTGGACGCTGTGGACCCGCAACGACGTGCGCAATCCGCTGGCCGCCGACCGGCTGTCCTTTGACGTGCTGAACCATACCGACCTGTCGCGCGACGGTGGCCTCTCGGGCGACATCGACCTCGATCATGTCAACTGGGGCAATTACGGGCTGGTCGTCATCGACGAGTCGCACAATTTCCGCAACCGCCCGACGGGGCGTGAGGGAGAGAGTCGCTACGACCGGCTGATGCGCGACATCGTCAGGGCGGGCATCCGGACCCGGGTGCTGATGCTATCCGCCACGCCGGTCAACAACCGGCTGGGCGACCTCAAGAACCAGATCGCCTTTGCGACGGAGGGCGATGACGCCGCGCTGGCCGAGGCCGGGATCAAGAGCATCGCGGGCACCGTGCGGCTGGCGCAGGCGGCGTTCAACAAGTGGCAGGCGCTGCCCGCGGAACGACAGACGTCGCAGCGGCTGCTCGACATGCTGGGCTTCGACTATGTCCGGCTGCTCGACCTCCTGACGATCGCGCGCTCGCGCAAGCACATCGAACGCTATTACGGGGTCGGCGAGACCGGGCGCTTTCCCGAGAAGCTGCCGCCCGAAAACCGCAAGACCGATGTGGCGTCAGACGGCAGCTTCCCGCCGATCGCCGCGGTCAATGACGAGATCCGCCGGCTCACGCTCGCCGCCTATGCGCCGCTTCGCTATGTGCTGGACAGCAAGCGCGCCGAGTACGACCGGCGGTACAGCCAGACCGCCAAGGCGGGCGAGTCCGTCTTCCGCCAGCTCGACCGTGAGGAAAGCCTGGTCGGGCTGATGCGCGTGAACCTCCTGAAGCGCATGGAGAGCTCGGTCCACGCCTTTGCCTTGACGGTGGAGCGCCAGCTGGCGGTGGTGGACGAGCTGATCGCGCGGATCGCCGCGCATGACGGCAGCGTCGAGGCGCCGGGGATCGAGGATCTGGCCGAGGACGACCCGCTGGTGGAGGCATTGGGCGTCGGCAAGCGCGTCAAGGTGCTGCTGTCCGACGCCGACCTGATCAGGTGGAACCGCGACCTCATGGCCGATCGCGAGCGGCTCCAGCGGCTGCTGCGGCAGGCGCAGGGCGTCACCCCTGACCGCGACGCCAAGCTCGCCGAGCTACGACGCATCATCGCCGCCAAGCGCGCCGCGCCGATCAACCCGGACAATGCCAAGCTGCTGATCTTCACCGCATTCGCGGACACGGCGGCGTACCTCTACGACGCTCTGGCGGGCGAGGTCGGCGGTATCACCGCGCTGGTGACGGGGACGGGCGCGAACCGGGTTTCCGGCGGCGCGCTCAGGGCGGACTTGGCGACGATCCTCACCGCCTTCTCCCCCCGCTCGCGCGGGCGGCCCGAGGCGCTGGCGGGGGAGCCCGAGATCGACCTGGTGATCGCCACCGACTGCATCAGCGAGGGGCAGAACCTGCAGGATTGCGACTGCGTGGTGAATTACGACATCCATTGGAACCCGGTGCGGATCGTCCAGCGCTTCGGGCGCATCGACCGGCTGGGCTCGACCAATGCACGCATCCGGCTGGTCAATTTCTGGCCCAACATGGACCTCGACGCCTATATCGGCCTGGAGCGCACCGTGTCCGGGCGCATGAAGCTGCTCGACGTTTCCGCCACGGGCGAGGAGAACATCATCGAGGCGGATCCGGGCAACGGCATGAACGACCTGGAATATCGCCGCCGCCAGATGGAGGCGATGCAGGATCAGGTGATCGAGCTCGAAGACCTGTCGCAGGGCGTCGCGATCACCGACCTCACCCTCAACGACCTCCGGCTCGACCTGGCGCAGCTGGGGGAGGTTGAGCGCGAGGCGTTGGGGCGGATGCCGCTTACCGCCCACGCGCCGGTGCCGGAAAGCGACGACCTGCCCGCGGGCGCGATCTTTGTGCTGCGCGCCGAGACGCCGGGCGCGCTTGGCAGCCTGGACGCGAAGGACCCGCTCCGCCCGCACGCGCTGGTGCACCTGCGCGCCGACGGCACGATCCACCTGCCCCACACCGCGCCCAAGCGCATCCTCGATTCCATGCGCAAGCTCGCCCGGCTCGACCCGGCGCAAGGGCAGGCGCTGTGGCGGCGGTTCGACCGGGAGACGCGCGCGGGGCTGAGCATGGAGCGCTGGCAGGCGCTGCTGGAGGCGGCCATCGCAGGCATCACGGGGGTGGCGCAGGAGCGCGCGGTCGATAGCCTGTTCACCACCGGCGCGCCGCAGGGGATGAGCGGGGCGAGCGGCGTGGACGATTGGGAGGTCGTCGCCTGGTTCCCCATCCTCCCCGCCGGATGAGCGGAGCGCCGGTCACGATCGAGGCGCTCCTCGCCGCGTTTGCCCTGCCGCCGGGGCCCCCGCCGAGGCGCGTGCCCAAGGCGTCGCTCGCGGACAATGTGCCGACCGCCGCGGACCGGCGGCTGATCGAGGGCAGGCTGGCGCGGCTCGACTGGGTGGCGGCGATCAACGCGGGCACGGCGGGCATCGCGGGGGGAAGCGCGGACGGGCTGGAGGTGAGCACGGTCAACCTGCTGGTCGCGCGCACGCGCGGCGCGATGCCGCCGCGGCTGGCGGAGACCGTCCACCGCGCCATTCCGCAGCCGGTGATCCTCCTCCATGCCGAGGATGCGCCGGACGCCCCCGCCGCCCTCTCGCTCGCCGCCAAGCGCGCGGCGGAGCGTGAGGCGGGGCGCGTGGTCGTGACGGCGGTGCACGACAGCGGCGCGCTGCTGGCGGAGGACCGCGACTTCCTCGCCGCGCTCGCGCTGGGCGCGCTGCCGTCGCGCGACCTGCCCCAGTTCTATGCGGCGCTGATCGAGCGGGTCGAGGC
>CAXTTU010000067.1:0-12062 GCA_964247225.1 uncultured Sphingomonas sp.
ACACGCCGGTCGAGACGCTGCAGGCGGCGGTGGCGCGGCTCGACGCGATCCGCGACGCGATCCGCGAGGCGGACGTGGTGTTGACCGAGCAGGCGGCGGCGGTGGGCGACACGGGGACGAACTTCACGCCGACCTATGAGGCGATAGAGGTTATCCGCACCGCGCTTGCCCCCCATGCCGGGCTGGAGGTCGCGGTGGAGGCCGGCGCGACGGACGGTGCGGCGACAGACGCGGCCGAGACGCGTTCCGGCGCACCGGGACGCGTCGATTCGCGCGAGGATGTCGTACGCGCGATTGACGCAATCGCCGACTACTATCAGCGGCGTGAGCCCTCCAGCCCGGTGCCGGTGGCGCTGCGGCGGGTGCGAGGTTGGGTGGCGATGGATTTCATGGCGATCCTGCGCGACATTGCACCCAACAGCCTGACCGATGTTGGGACAGTGTTGCTCGCGCGCCCCGACGAACAGGCGGGGGGAATGTCGAATTGGTGAAATCCCCCCTTGCACACGCAACCCGTTCGCGAGAAAGCGTGTTTCGTTACAATCTGTTCAGCTGACCGGGCTACCTCCCCGGCCGACAAAGGGCCTCCAGCATGGCGATCAAGAGCGGGCAGCGGTTCATCAAGGATAACCGGGCGCCGCGCGTCCATATCGAATATGAGGTGGAGACCTATGGCTCGCGCCAGAAGGTCGAGCTGCCGTTCGTGATGGGGGTGATGAGCGACCTGTCGGGCAAGAGCAAGGTCGACAAGAAGCCCGCGGAGACGCGCGACTTCATCGACATCGACATGGACAATTTCGACGCGCGCATGGAAGCGATCGCACCGCGCGCGGCGTTCAACGTCGACAACACGCTGAGCGGCGACGGCAAGCTCGCGATCGACCTCACCTTCCGGACGATGAAGGATTTCGACCCGGGCGAGATCGCGAAGAAGGTGGAGCCGCTCGCCAAGCTGCTCGAAGCGCGTACGCAGCTTGAGGATCTGCTGTCGTACATGGACGGCAAGAACGGCGCGCAGGAACTGCTCGACAAGGTGCTGAAGGACCCGGCGCTGCTTCAGGCGATCTCGGCGGCAAAGCCCGAGAGCGGTGGGGCCGAGACGACGGACGGCGCGGCGGCGTAACGACCAGGACGGGATGGGGACGGGAAGAATGGCGCAAGCGCAACAACTGGCCGACCAGCCGCAAGCCGGCGAAATCGCGTTCGACGACTTTTCGCAGCTGCTGCAGAAAGAGTTCAAGCCCGCCGACGACGTCCGCAAGGGGCGGATCGAGCAGGCGGTGCAGACGCTCGCCGAGCAAGCGCTCAGCAATGCACAGACGCTGGGTGGCGACGTGTTCGCGACGGTGGACGCGATGCGCTCGGCGCTCGACCGCAAGCTGACCGAGCAGATCAACCAGATCATCCACAATCCCGAGTTCCAGAAACTCGAATCGGCGTGGCGCGGGCTGAACTACCTCGTCATGAACACCGCGACGGGCAAGGACATGAAGATCCGGGTCATGAATATGACCAAGGAGGAATGTCGCAAGATGTTCCGCCAGTTCCGCGATGCGGCGTGGGACCAGAGCCCGTTGTTCAAGAAGATCTACGAGGCGGAGTTCGGGCAGCTGGGCGGTCAGCCCTATGGCGCGTTCACCTGCGATTATTATTTCGACCATAGCGCGCCCGACCTGGAGGTGATGAAGGGTCTCGCGCGGATCGGTGCGGCCAGCCACGCGCCGTTCATCGCGGGGGCGGCCTCCTCGCTGCTCGGCATGGACAGCTGGACCGAACTGTCCAACCCGCGCGACCTCGGCAAGCTGTTCGAGGCGACCGACTATGCCGCTTGGCGCGCGTTCCGCAATTCGGAAGACAGCCGCTACATGGCGCTGACCTTGCCGCGTTTCCTCGGGCGGCCGCTGTACGGCGCGAAGTCGGAGCCGGTCGACGAGTTTGACTTCGAAGAGGATGCGGGCGGCTCGCACGACAACCATCTCTGGCTCAATGCGAGCTATGCGATGGGGACGCGCATCACCGGCGCGTTCACCACCTATGGTTGGGTGACGCGTATCCGCGGCGTCGAGTCGGGCGGCACCGTCGAGGGGCTGCCGACCGCGACCTTCCCGACCGATGAGGGCGGCGTCGATCTGAAATGCCCCACCGAGATCGCGATTTCCGACCGGCGCGAGGCGGAACTGTCCGCAGCGGGACTGATGGCATTGATCCACCGCAAGAACACCGATCAGGCGACCTTCATTGGCGCGCAGACGCTGCACCGGCCCAAGCAATATGAGAAGGGGGATGCGACTGCCAACGCGAACCTGTCGGCGCGACTCCCCTACATCTTCGCGAGCACGCGCTTCGCGCATTACCTCAAGTGCATCGTCCGCGACTGGGTGGGCGGCTCGCGTGAGGCGGAGCAGTTGCAGCGGGACCTGCACAATTGGGTGCTGCAATATGTCGACGGCTCGCCGACGACCTCCAACGAGGAGACCAAGGCGCGGCTGCCGCTCAAGGACGCCGCGATTGAGGTGGTCGCGGATGAGGAGAATCCGGGCTATTACAAGGGCAAGTTCATGTTCGTGCCCCATTACCAGCTTGAAGGCATGGATATCGCGCTCAGCATGGTGTCCAGGCTTCCCAAGAGCAGTTAAGTCCGCCAGCAGCATATAGGAGAAGACCAATGGCAGTTGACCTATTCCTCAAGATCGACGGCATCCAGGGTGAGTCGCAGAAGAACGGCCACACGAACGAGATCG
Source organism: uncultured Sphingomonas sp. (assembly GCA_964247225.1). Taxonomy (GTDB): domain Bacteria; phylum Pseudomonadota; class Alphaproteobacteria; order Sphingomonadales; family Sphingomonadaceae; genus Sphingomonas. The sequence continues at coordinate 2,742 of CAXTTU010000067.1, forward strand.
ACATCATATCGTTCGATTTCGGCGCGGTGCAGCACGGCTCGTTCCACACCGGTGGCGCGGGCGGCGGCTCGGGCAAGGCCGAGATCTCGGACATCCGCATCCAGAAGCAGGTCGACAAGTCGTCGCCGCTGCTATTCCAGGCCTGCACCACCGGCAAGCACATCCCGACCATCATCATCTACTCGCAAAAGGCGGGCAACGGCCAGGCGCCGTTGAAGTACTACCAGATCAAGATGGAAGACGTGCTGATCTCCGACGTCCACAACAATGGCGCGTCGAGCGGCGACGCGATCATGGAGTCGGTGACGTTCAACTGCGCCAAGGTGACGTTCGACTATCAGGCGCAGAACGCGTCGGGCGGTCCGGACGGCGGCGTCGTTACCGCGGGCTTCGACATCCGCAAGGCGACTGCGGTCTAAGCCGACCAACCGCCGCGGAGCCGATCAGCATGGCCGGAGACGCGGCGGATACTCTGTTACGGGCGGGCGATCTCGACGGAGCGCGTTCGGCGCTGGTCGAGGCCGTCCGCAAACAGCCGGGGGACGCGCGCCTCCGGCTGTACCTGTTTTCGCTGCTCGCGGTCACGGCTGAGTGGGACAAGGCGCAGGCGCAACTCAAGACGCTCGCGCAGCTATCGCCCGAGGCGCAGATGCTGTCGGTCGTGTACGGCCAGGCGATCGACGCCGAACGTGAGCGCGCCGCGGTGTTTGCGGGCGCGCAATCCGTGCGGCTGCACGTCGCGTCGGACTGGGCGATGCCGCTGATCGAGGCGGTGGAGGCGTTCGGCAAGAACGACCTCGCGCGCGGAGAGGCGGCGCGCGACGCCGCGTTCGATGCCGCTCCCGACACGCCCGGCGAGCTGGACGGCGTCGAATTCGACTGGATCGCGGACGGTGACGGGCGATTCGGCCCGTGTTTCGAGGCGATCATCGGTGGGCGTTATGGCCTGCAGACATTCGACGTGGTCGAGAAGATCACCAGCGAGGGCGCTGCCGACCTGCGCGACCTCGTCTGGTATCCGGTGCAGATCGCGTTTCGCGGCGGGCAGAGCGTCGCCGCGCTGCTCCCCACCCGCTACCCCGGCGAGAGCATCGACTCTGCCGAGCGGCTCGCGCGCGCGACCAACTGGCATGACCGGCCATGGGGACAGCAGGGCGCGGGCCAGCATCTGTGGACGCTGTCGGGCGGCGAGGATCGCGGGTTGCTGAGCCTACGCTCGCTCACTTTCCGCTAGACCGTGGCCGTCTCGCAACGCCTGACGCCGACGCTGTTCGACAAGCTCGTCGCCGACCTCGAAATCTCCGGGTTGCGCGACATCAGCGCCGAAACGCCCGAGATCTCGCGCGAGAAGTTCCGGCATTATTCGGTGCCCAAACTCGAACGCTTCAACGAAGCCGCGCTGCGCGCCACCATCCGCCGCGACCTCGCCTGGTTGCTCAACACCACCAACCTTGAGTCGCTGGTCGACCTCGAACCCTATCCGCAGGTCGAGACGTCGGTGCTCAACTACGGTCTGACCGATCTGGCCGGGCGGACGCTCAATCGACGTGCGGTGCTCGCCCGCGCGCGCGAGATTCGGCGCGCGATCCGCCTGTTCGAACCGCGGCTGAAGCATGACAGCTGCAGCGTCGCGCCGACGGAAGACGAGGACCGGCCGCATTCGCTCACCTTCGTGATCCAGGCGGAGATCGCCTCGGCGACGCAGCTCGCGCCCGTCCGCTTCCGCACGGAAGTTGAGGCGGAGACGACCGCGGTGAATGTCCGTGAGTGATTCGGCGTGAGTGACGGCCTCGATCCGCGCCTGCTGCGGTTCTACAATGACGAGCTCGCCTATCTGCGCGACGACGCGCGCGCGTTCGGCGAAGAGCATGAGACGGTCGCCGGGCGGCTGGGGCTCAAGACCCCGACCGACCCCGACCCCTATGTCGAGCGGCTGCTGGAGGGCGTCGCGTATCTGGGTGCGCGCGTCCAGCTCAAGCTGCACGACCAATATCCCGAGTTCACCCAGCATCTTCTCCATGCGGTGCAGCCGCATTACCTCGCGCCGACGCCGTCGATGTGCGTCGTCGGGTTCGAGCCCAAGGAGGGCGACCCGATCCTGATCAAGGGGCATCCCGTCCCGCGCGGCACGCCGCTGGTCGCGACCGCGGGCGATGCGAACGGCGCGCCCGTCCAGTTCCGCACCGGCCATGACGTGACGCTGTGGCCACTCCGCATTACGCAGGCCGAGTATCTCGCCAGCCGCGCCGCGGTCGCGCCGTTTGCCGCCGCCGCTGACGTGCGCGCGGAGGCTGGCCTCAGGCTGCGGTTCGAGGCGACGCCGGGGGTCGACCTGCCGCAGGTGCTGCCCGCTTCGCTCCCGATCTACCTCGCCGGGTCGGAGGCCGTGCCGGGCGAGCTGTACCGCCAGATCGCGGGCGAGACGCTGGCGGTGATGGCGCGCTCGGCGGACGCGGCGGCGGGCGGGGCGGGGTGGGCGCGGCTGCCCTTGCCGGGGCAGGTCGGCTTCGCGGATGACGAGGCGCTGCTTCCCGCCGAGCAACGCTCGTTCCGCGGCTACCGGTTGCTGGCGGAGTATTTCGCCTGTCCCGAACGCTTCCTGTTTATTGACCTGAAGGAGCTCGCGCGCGCGTTCCGCACCAGCCCCAAGGCATGCGATGTGGTGCTGTTGTTCAGCCGCAGCGCGCCGGTGCTCCACCAGGCGGTGCAGCCGGCCAATTTCCGCCTCCATGCGACGCCCGCGATCAACCTGTTCGAGAAACAGCTCGGCCGGGTTCAGGTGTCGCGCTTCGAGCATGAGCATCATATCGTCCCCGACCGGACGCGCCCGCTCGACTTCGAGATCTTCCGCGTGCTCGACGTGCAGGCGTATCAGCAGGGCCAAGTGGACCCACGCACCGTCGCCCCGCTCTACGCATTCGGCGCGCTGCTCTATGACTGGTCGGAGGCGCTGTTCTACACCACCCAGCTTCGCCCCCGGCGACTCTCGACGCGCGAGCAGCGGCTTCGCAAGCGGACCGATTATGTCGGCACGGAAACGTGGATCAGCCTCACCGCGCCCGGCGACCCGTCGCGGCTCGACGAGGTGAACGAGCTGGCGGTGCGCGCGCTGGTCACCAACCGCGAGCTGCCCGAGCTGCTCAGCTTTCGCGGTGACCAGCATTTCACCGTTTCGGGCGTGCCCGTCCGCGCGGTGAGCGTGTTGCGCGCGCCGACCCGCCCGCGTCCGCCGCTGGGGCTGGGCGACGCGGCGTGGCGCGTCATCGGCCACCTCACCCCCAATTACGCCACGCTCGCGCCCGAGGAGGGCGAGGACCCGCGCGTGCTGCGCGACCACCTCGCGCTGTACGGGCGGCAGGATGATCCGTCGCTGCGGCGGCAGGTCGACGGGGTGCTGGGCGTCAGCTCGAGCAAGGTCGCGCGGCGCGTGCCCGGGCTCGACCGGATGGCGATCGCGCGCGGGCACCGGATCAGGCTCCGGCTCGACGACGGCGCGTTCGACCGCGGGCGGATGTTCCTGTTCGGGGCGGTCGTGGAGCGCTTTCTTGCCGAGTTCGCGAGCATCAACTCGTTCACCGAAACGCATATCAGCAGCGCCGCAGAAGGGGAGTTCGCGCGATGGCCGCCGAGGATAGGCCGCCAGCACAGCATCTGACGTTCCTGCGCGACGCCGCCGCGAGCGCGCGTCGCTATGGGCTCTTCCCCGTACTGCGCGGGGCGGAGGCGCGCGCCCCCGACCTGCCGCGCATCGGTCGCGCGCGCCGCCCCGACCAGAGCGTCGCCGATCTCGCGCAGGTACCTAGCCTCGCCTTTCCCGACTCGACGCTCGAATCGTTGGAGGTGGTGAAGGACCGCCCGCGCGTGTCCGGTTTCTGGTTGGGGCTGACCGGGCCGATGGGGGCGCTGCCCTCGCACCTGACCGAGTTTGCCGACTTCGAGCGACGCTACGCCAAGGCGCGGCCGTTCGGGCGCTGGCTCGACCTGCTCGCCAACCGGATGCTGCAGTTCTTCTACCGTGCCTGGGCCGAGTCGCAGCCCGCCGCGCAGGCGGACCGCCCGGAGGAGGACCGGTTCGCGGGCTATCTCGGCCTGCTCACCGGCGCGGCGGAGGGGGTGGGCGAGCATTCGGTGTTCCCGGCGCGCGCGCGGCTGCACTACGCGGCGCTGTTCGCCTCCCGGCGGAGCGCGACCGGGATTGAGGACGCGCTCAGCCATCTGCTCCGCCAGCCGGTGACGTTGCTCGAATATCAGCCGCGCTGGCGCGAGGTGGAGCCGGAGGACCAGACCCGGCTCGGGCGTGGTTTCGCAACCTTGGGGGTGGATACCATGGCGGGAGCGCGGGCGCGGGTCGCGTCCGACGCGTTCCGCATTGTCGTGCGCGCCGGGTCGATGCGCGAGTATCAGGCGCTGCTCCCCGATGGCGAGCGGTTCCGCATCGCGTCCGAAGCGCTCGATGCGTTCGCGCCGAGCCACCTCGAATGGGACCTGACGATCGAGATGGCCGAGCGCCATGCCCGTCCCGCGAAGCTCGACGGGCGCGCGCAACTGGGCTGGACGGGATGGCTCGCGCCGGGGCAAAGTGACCGCATCCGCGCCGACGCGCATCTCGGGCGTCGCGCGCATCGCAAGGGGGACAAACCATGACCGCGATCAGCCGCACCGCGCTGTTCGGCCGCCTCGACAGCGCGCCGCGCCAAGCGATCGAGACCGCCACCGGCTTCGCCCGGATGCGGGGCAACCCGTATGTGGAGCTGGTCCACTGGCTCCACGTCCTGCTGCAGGACCCGCGCGGCGATCTCGCCGCGATCCGCGCCGCGTTCGGGGTGGACGACGCGCGGCTCGCGGCGGACGTCGTCAAGAGCCTCGACGCGCTGCCCCGTGGCGCGACCGCGATCTCCGACTTCGCGCCCGCGATCGAGGAAGCGATCGAGAAGGGGTGGCTGTATGCCTCGCTCCAGTTCGGCGCGGGCAAGGTCAGGACGGGGCACCTCATCTACGGGATGCTGCTGACGCCGGGGCTTCGCAATGCGCTGCTCGCGATCAGCGGCGAATGGCGCAAGGTCACGGCCGACCGGCTGGGGAGCGAGTTCGCCGCGGTGACGCAAGGCTCCGCCGAGACGACCACACCCGCCGCCGCCGCGCCCGAAGCGGGGGGTGAGGCCGCGCCCGCTACGGCGGCAGGACCGGGCGAGGCGCTGGCGAAATATTCGGTCGACCTCACCGCGCGCGCGCGCTCGGGCGAGATCGACCGGATCGTCGGGCGCGACGCCGAAATCCGCCAGGTGGTCGACGTGCTGCTCCGCCGTCGCCAGAACAATCCGATCCTGATTGGCGAGGCGGGGGTCGGCAAAACCGCGGTGGTGGAGGGCTTCGCGCGCCGCATCGTCGATGGCGACGTGCCGCCCGCGCTCCAGGGCGTCACCCTGCGCGCGCTCGACGTCACGCTGATGCAGGCGGGCGCGGGGGTGAAGGGCGAGTTCGAGAAACGGCTGCGCCAGGTGATCGACGAGGTCGAGGGCTCGCCCGTGCCCGTCATTCTGTTCATCGACGAGGCGCATACGCTGGTGGGCGCGGGTGGGCAGGCAGGGACGGGCGATGCCGCCAACCTGCTCAAGCCGGCGCTCGCGCGCGGTCGGCTGCGGACGATCGCGGCGACGACCTATGCCGAGTATCGGCAGTATTTCGAAAAGGACCCGGCGCTCACCCGCCGCTTCCAGCCCGTCGATGTCGGCGAGCCCGAGACCGCCAAGGCGATCGACATGCTCCGCTCGGTCGCGCCCGCGATGGAAGCGCATCATGCGGTGGTGGTGCTCGATGAGGCGGTCGCGGCGGCGGTGACGCTGTCGCAGCGTTATGTCCCCGCGCGCCAGCTCCCCGACAAGGCGGTGAGCCTGCTCGACACCGCCTGCGCGCGCGTGGCGGTGTCGCAGCACTCTACCCCCGCGCCGGTCGAGGACCGCCGCCGCCGGCTGGAGCTGCTCGAGGTGGAGCGCGACGTGGTCGAGCGCGAGGCGGCGGGCCGGTATCGCGCCGACGACCGCGCCGCCAAGCTCGACGCGGAGATCGCCGACGCGCGCGCCGAGGTCGAGACGGTCGAGGCCAAGTGGAGCCAAGAGAAGGAGGCGCTCGCCCGGGTCCAGGCGGCGCGCGACGCGCTGGCCGAGGGCGGCGAGGGCGAGGCGCTCGACCAGGCCCTCGCGGCGATGCGCGAGACCGCGGGCGATGCGCCGATGGTGTTCGGCGTCGTCGACGCGGACGCGATCGCATCGGTGGTGGGCGACTGGACCGGCATCCCGGTCGGGCGGATGGTGAAGGACGAGATTCGCTCGGTGCTGACCATCGCCGACAAGTTGCGCGCGCGCGTGATCGGGCAGGATCATGCGATGGAGGCGGTCGCCAAGCGCATCCAGACCAGCCGCGCCAAGCTCGACAACCCCGAAAAGCCGGTCGGCGTGTTCATGCTCTGCGGTCCCAGCGGCGTTGGCAAGACGGAGACCGCGCACGCGCTCGCCGAGCTATTGTTCTCCGGTGACGAGTCGATGATCGTCATCAACATGAGCGAGTTCCAGGAAGCGCACACCGTGTCGACGCTGAAAGGCGCGCCCGCGGGCTATGTCGGTTACGGCCAGGGCGGCGTGCTGACCGAAGCGGTGCGGCGGCGGCCCTATTCGGTGGTGCTGCTCGACGAGGTGGAAAAGGCGCACCCGGACGTCCACGAGATGTTCTTCCAGGTGTTCGACAAGGGGTTCATGAACGACTCCGAGGGTCGGCATATCGACTTCAAGAACACCGTCATCCTGCTCACCTCCAATGTCGGCACCGACCTCATCATGTCGCTGACCGAGGATGAGGAGATGGCGCCGGATGCGGAGGGGCTCGCCACGGCGTTGCGCCCCGAGCTGCTCAAGGTGTTCCCGCCCGCGCTACTCGGGCGGCTGCTGGTGCTGCCTTATTACCCGCTCAGCCCGACGATGCTGTCGGGGATCGTGCGGTTGCAGCTCGACCGCATCAAGCGGCGGGTGGCGGCGAACCACGACATCCAGCTCAACTATGGCGATGAGGTGGTCGCGCACATCGTCTCGCGCTGCACGGAGATCGCGTCGGGCGGTCGCATGATCGACGCGATCCTGACCAACACGCTGCTCCCCGATATGTCGGTCGCGCTGCTCGAGCGGCAGGTCGGCGGCGAGGAGGTGTCGGCGGTGACGGTCAGCGTCGATGGCGACGCGTTCGCCTATGCCTTCACCCCGCGCGACACCGCCCCGGCGGTGGAGGCGAGCGAACCCGAAGCGCTGGCCGCGGAATGAGCGGCCTGTTCGGCAGCTTCGGCGCGGGCAACCCGAAGGACGATGTCGCGGAGGTCCAGCGGCTGCTCAACCTGCGCGCCGCCGCGCTCGGCATCGGGCGACTGCGCACCGACGGCGTGTTCGACCCCGACACCAAGCGCGCGCTGGGCAGCTATGCGGCGCGGCTGCTGGGCAAGTCGATCACCGACAAGCTCGGGCCGGGGCATCCGGTGCTGGCAGCGCTGGCGGACACTGCGCCCTCCACCCTGATGCGCGAGAGCGCGCGCGGGCGTGAGGCGCAGGGGCGGATGAGCGGCGCGGGCTGGGCGGAGCGGGCCGCGGCCTTTGCGGACAGCCGCGATCCCGCGGACCTGTCGCCGTTGTTCGCGGTGCGCGCGGGGCGGTTCCTCGATGCGCTGACCCGGGCGGGCGCGCAGGTGCGGGTGGAGGCGACCCGGCGCGACCCCGTCCGTGCGTGGCTGATCCGCAGCGCGCGCGCGGTCGCGGACGGGTCGGTTGCGCCCGGCGACGTCCCGCCCGAGCCGAGGGCGCCCGTGATCTGGGACCATGGCGAGCTCGACCGATCGCGTGCGGCGGCGGCGGAGTTGGCGAAGCGGCTAGGCTCCGGCCAGCCGCTGCCCGAAGGCTCCCCGCATTTCGACGGGCATGTGATCAGCATGGCCGTGCGATGGCCCGGCCCCTTGGCCGTGATCGACGGCTATGGCGCGACGCACCGGCTCGACCAGCTTCACGACGGCGCGCTCGACCCGGTGCTCCACGCGATCGGGGAAAGCTATGGCGTGTTCAAGCACGCCGCCGCGTCGGACTGGGGCGTCACGGAGGGGTAACCGGCTTCGGCTTGCCCCCCGGCACGACCACGCGCCCGATCATCTTGGACCCGCGCTCGTCACGGGTCAGCTCCACGTCGACGCTGTCCTCGCGCTCGGTCGGGCGACCGAAATCGTGGATCAAATGCGCGGTGAGCAGCGTCGCGCCGTTCGGGTCTAACCGGTCGGGCGCATAGACATTCGCCTGAACGGTATAGCTGCCCGGCGGGGCGACGCGGAGCAGATACTCCTCGGGGCCATAGCCCTGCGTCACGTCGCGCGACAGATGCCCGCCGATGGCGGTGCGCGGATGGTTGAAGATCGCGCGTTCCCCTGTGGGCTCGTCGATCCACAGGTCCATATCCGATCCGTCGGTGGTCCAGTCGATCACGACGCGCAGGTCGACGTCGAGCAGCTGGACGAGGCGCGGGTCCATCGCCGCCGTCCCGCCCGCGCGCCGCAGCCGGGGCAGCAGCGCGTTGGCCTCGTCGAGCGCGATCAGCTCGATCCCCTGCCACGGGGCGTCGATCGGCCCGACCGCGACGCCATAGAGCAGCGCCACCGCGCGCGAGAGGTCGGCGCGCGCGGTCTGCGGTCGCGCCGCCGCCCGCCGGGCGAGCGCCAGCGCCAGCAGCCGCCTGAGCTGCGGCCGGTCGGGGTCGAGCGCGACCTGCCGCTCGCGAAGCTCGATCGCGCGGTCGATCGCGCCGTAACGCTCCAGCCGGTCGGCGACGATGCCCAGCGTCACGTCGTTCGCGGTCGGCAGCTCGAGCGCGGACAGCACGAACTCGACCGCATCCGCGCCGCGCCCGTGCCGGCGCAGCCATTCGGCGGTGTCGAGGTAGAAGATCGGCAGGGTGCCATGCCGCTTCTCCGCCTCCAGGAAGCGCTCGTCAAAATCGGCGGGCTTGCCGTCATAAAGTTCGAGATAGGGCCGGTCCGGCTGCCACGCGTCGATCTCGATCGCGGCGGGCGCGTCCGCGGCCTCGCTGCCTGGGCGTCGCTGCGCGGTGACGATCATGTCGCTCGCTTCCGGCCGCGCGAGCCGGAAGGCGCGCGAGCTGGGCTCGGGCGGTGGCGGAGGAGGCGGCGCGGGCGGTGGCGGTGGCGGTGGCGGCGCTACCATCGGCGCGGGTAACGGTGCCGAGACGATCGGCGGCGGAGGGGCGGTGCGGTTGAAGTGGGCCGATGTCGCTACCTGATCGGGC
>CAXTTU010000068.1:0-10639 GCA_964247225.1 uncultured Sphingomonas sp.
CGGCGGAGGACAAGAGCTTCTTTGAGCATCACGGCGTCGACTATACCGGCGTCGCGGGCGCGGTGGTCGATTACGTCAGCAAAATGGGCACCGGGCGGCGCGCCAAGGGCGGCTCGACCATCACCCAGCAGGTCGCGAAGAACCTGCTGATCGGCAACGAATATTCGCCGACGAGGAAGCCCAAGGAGGCGATCCTGGCGTGGCGGATCGAGAACGCGCTGTCGAAGCAGCAGATTCTGGAGCTGTATCTCAACCAGATCGCGCTCGGCCGCAACGCGTTCGGGGTGGAGGCGGCGAGCCATGCCTATTTCGACAAGGAACTGCCGCAGCTCAGCCTCGCGCAGATGGCCTATCTCGCGATCCTGCCCAAGGGACCGTCCAACTACGACCCGTTCAAGGGCACCGACCGCGCGCTGGCGCGGCGCAACTATGTGCTGCGCGAGATGGTCAGGAACGGCTACATCACCGACGCGCAGCGCGAGACGGCGGCGGCGGAGCCGATCGGCGCGATCCTGCGGCAAACGCCCAAATATGAAAAGGTCGGCGGCTATTTTGTCGAGGAGGTCCGCCGCGAGCTGATCGACAAGTTCGGCGAGACCGCGCGCGACGGGCCGTACAGCGTCTATTCGGGCGGGCTATGGGTGAGGAGCTCGCTCGACCCCGTGTTGCAGGGCCACGCGCAACAGGCGCTGCGCGACGGGTTGCTCCGCTTCGACCGCGGGCGCGGCTGGTCGGGGGCGTTGAAGAATGTCGAGATCGACAAGGAGAACTGGCTTCAGCCGCTGCTCGATACCAATATCGGCTTCGACTATTCCGACTGGCGCGCCGCGGTGGTGATCGACAAGGAGCCGGGAAACGCGACGATCGGCTTCGCCGACGGGCAGACTGGCGCGCTGCCCGCCTCGGGCGCGGCGATGCCGGTGCGCGGGGTCGGCGGGAGCGCGTTCGCGGCATTGAAGGTCGGCGACATCATCGCGGTTGCGCCCGAAGGCGGGCGGTTCGGCCTGCGTTCGGTGCCGAAAATTTCCGGCGGGTTCGTTGTCGAGCAGCCGCAGACGGGCCGCGTGCTCGCGATGCAGGGCGGGTTCGACAACCGCGTCCAGTCGTTCAACCGCGCGACGCAGGCGCAGCGCCAGCCCGGCTCCACGATCAAGCCGATCGTCTATTCCGCCGCGCTGGAAAACGGGATGACCCCCGCGACCATCCTGATGGACGCGCCGTACTGCGTTTATCAGGGGGCGCATCTGGGGCAGAAATGCTTCCGCAACTTCGGTGGTGGGCAAGGCTCCGGCCCGCACACGATGCGCTGGGGCATCGAGCAGTCGCGCAACCTGATGACCGTGCGCGCCGCCTCGCAGACGGGCATGCCCAAGGTGGTGCGGCTGATGAAGGACATGAACGTCGGCACCTACGAGCCCTACCTCGCTTATGCGTTGGGCGCGGGGACGACCACGGTGAGCCGCATGGTCAATGCGTACAGCGTCCTCGCCAATCAGGGGCGCTGGCACCCGCCTTCGCTGATCGACTTCGTCCAGGACCGCCATGGCAAGGTGGTGTTTCCCGAGAACTGGCGCGCGTGCGACCGCTGCAACGCGCCCGACTGGGACGGCAAGCCGATGCCGCGCCCGGTTCCACGCGGAAGGCAAGTGGTGGACGCGATGACGGCGTTTCAGATGGTGCACATCACGGAGGGCGTGATCCAGCGCGGCACCGCCACGACGCTGCGCGACCTTGACCGGCCGATGTTCGGCAAGACGGGCACCAATACGGGCCCGACCGACGTGTGGTTCATCGGCGGGACGCCGCAGCTCGTCGGCGGACTGTACATCGGCTACGACCATCCGCAGAGCTTGGGCGGCGGCGCGCAGGGCGGCACGCTCGCGGCGCCGATCTTTAAGGCGTTCGCGACCAAGGCGTATGACGGGATGGAGAAGATCCCCTTCCGCGCGCCCGAAGGCATCCGCATGGTCCGCATCGACCGCGCGAGCGGGCATCCGGTGTTCGGGACCTGGCCCAACACCGCCGATCCCAAGGCGGCGGTGATCTGGGAAGCGTTCAAGCCCGAATCGGAGCCGCGCCGTTACCTGCGCCGCACGAGCGTCGCGACCGCCGTCACCGGAGGTGGTGGACCCAAGCCGATGCCACGACCCAGGGCACAGGCCGACACCGACTTCTTGCAAAGGCAGGGGGGCATTTATTAGCTGAACCTGAGCGCCTCTGCTTTGTTCGGACGGTTATGGTTACGGAGCGCTGTCGACAGGGACGAAGCGCGGAAAAGTGTTTGGGCGAGGCATGAGTGTGACTGACGGAAACGTGCGGACCGCCTTTGAGAGCTATCTTGCCGCGTTCGTGGAGCCGTCGGCCGAGACTCGCGAACGGATGATGCGCGCCAACGTCGCCGAGAACGTGTCGTTCAGCAATCCGGGTGTGGACGGTCGCGGGCTCGAGATGCTCCTTGGTCACATGACGAAGTTTCAGGAGCGTTTCCCGGGTGGGCGCTTCGAGATCAGGTGGTTGCGGGAACAGCACGGACAGGTACTGGGCAAATGGACCCAGTACCACGCGGACGGCTCCGAGTTCGTCACCGCTCACAGCTACGCGCGGCTGGACGATGATGGCCGCATCACCCATTTCGCCGGGTTCTGGGAATAGATGTTGGTCGGATCATTTGGTTTAGGAATGCACGATGCGCGCTGAAGCGCAGGCCCATGTCGATTCGATCAACGACGCGCTCGCGCTGCTGCGCCGGTTCCTCGATTGGGACCGCGCGCTCCGGCGGCTCGACGAGCTCAACGCGCGCGTCGAGGACCAGGCGTTGTGGAACGACCCCCGCGCGGCGCAGGACGTGATGCGCGAACGCCGCCGCCTTGACGAGGCGATCGGGGCCACCCGCGCGATTGAAAAGGACATGGCCGAGACGGTCGAGCTGATCGAGCTCGCCGAGGCGGAGGGTGATGCGGAACTGGAACGCGACGGCGTCCTCGCGCTGGCCGAGCTCGATGCGCGCGCGCAAACCGATAAGGTGAAGGCGCTGCTCGCGGGCGAGGCGGACGCGAACGATAGCTATGTCGAGATCAACGCGGGCGCGGGCGGCACCGAGTCGCAGGACTGGGCGGAGATGCTCCAGCGCATGTACACCCGCTGGGCCGAGCGGCGCGGTATGAAGGTCGAGCTGATCGACTATCACGCGGGCGAGCAGGCGGGGATCAAGTCGGCGACTTTGCTGCTCAAGGGCGAGAACGCCTATGGCTATGCCAAGACCGAATCGGGGGTGCATCGGCTGGTGCGGATCAGTCCGTACGATTCCTCCGCGCGGCGGCACACCAGCTTTTCGTCGGTGTGGGTCTATCCGGTGATCGACGATTCGATCGAGGTGGAGGTCAATGACAGCGAGCTTCGCATCGACACCTATCGCTCGTCGGGCGCGGGCGGGCAGCATATCAACACCACCGACTCCGCGGTCCGCATCACCCATCTGCCGACCGGGATCGTGGTCGCCTGCCAGAACCAGCGCTCGCAGCACAAGAACAAGGCGGAAGCGTTCAACCAGTTGCGCGCGCGGCTGTACGAGCATGAATTGCGCAAGCGCGAGGAGGAGGCGAACGCGGTCAATGCAGCCAAGACCGATATCGGCTGGGGGCACCAGATCCGGTCCTACGTTCTCCAGCCGTATCAGCTGGTGAAGGACCTTCGCACGGGCGTCACGTCCACCTCGCCGGGCGATGTGCTCGACGGCGACCTCGACCCGTTCATGGCCGCCGCGCTGTCGCAGCGGGTGACGGGCGAGGTAGGTCAGGTGGAGGACGTGGAGTGACGATCGCCCGCGCCGCGCTGCTCACGCTCGCGCTTCTGGCCGCGTGCGACGGGTCCAAACCGCTCCTCAGGCACCAGGCAAAGCAGCCCGGGCCTTTCCCTGCCGCCGACCGCCCGGTCGCGCCGATCGTCTCGCCGCGCTGGTCGACCGAGGACGATCGCGACCGGGCGGGCGAGGCGGCGGACGTGATGAAGCGCTCCGGCGTCGCGCCCGGCATGACCGTCGCTGACATCGGCGCGGGCGAGGGCTATTATACTATCCGCCTCGCCGCCAGGGTGGGCAAGGCGGGCCGCGTGCTCGCCGAGGATGTGATCCCCGCCACCACCGACCAGCTCGCCGAACGCGTCGCGCGTCAGGCGCTCGACAATGTCAGCGTGCAGCTGGGCACGGTCGCGGACCCCAAGCTGCCCGCGAACAGCTTCGACCGCGTGCTGATGATCCACATGTATCACGAGATCGCGCAGCCCTATGAATTCCTGTGGCGGATGCGTCCCTCGCTCAAGCCGGACGGCGAGGTGATCGTGGTCGATGCGAACCGGCAGACGCAGTTCCACGGCACCCCGCCCGCGTTGCTCAAATGCGAGTTCGCCGCGGTCGGCTACCAGTTCGTGTCGATGACCGACATGCCCGATGCGGGCGGCTATCTCGCCGCGTTCCGCGCCGCCGGCCCGCGCCCGGACCCGAGCGCGATCCGGGTGTGCCGGGCGACGCAGCCGGGCTGAGCCGGGTGCGGCAGTATCTCGACCTCATGCAACGCGTGCTCGACACGGGCGCGCGGCAGGAAGACCGGACGGGCGTGGGCACGCTGTCCGTCTTCGGCGCGCAGATGCGGTTCGACCTCCGCGACGGCTTTCCGGCGCTGACCACCAAGAAGCTGCACCTCCGCTCGATCATCGTCGAGCTGCTCTGGTTCCTGCGCGGCGACACCAATGTGCGCTGGCTGCACGAGCAGCGGGTCAGCATCTGGGACGAGTGGGCGCGCGAGGACGGCGACCTCGGTCCGGTCTATGGCAAGCAGTGGCGCGACTGGGAGACCGCCGATGGTCGCCATATCGACCAGATCGCAAGCCTGATCGAGCAGATCAGGACCGCGCCCGCCTCGCGCCGCCAAATCGTGTCCGCGTGGAACGTCGGCGACCTGCCCCAGATGGCGCTGGCGCCGTGCCATTGCCTGTTTCAGACGCATGTCGCGGACGGGCGGCTGTCGCTTCAGTTGTACCAGCGGTCGGCGGACATCTTCCTCGGCGTGCCGTTCAACATCGCCAGCTATGCGCTGCTCACCCACCTGCTCGCCGAGCAGACCGGGCTCGCGGTGGGTGAGTTCATCTGGACGGGCGGCGATTGTCACCTCTACCTCAACCATCTCGACCAGGCGCGCGAGCAGCTGGCGCGGACGCCGGGGCCGCTGCCGCGCCTCCGCATCAAGCGCAGGCCCGACAGCATCGACGGCTATCTGCCCGAAGATTTCGAGCTGCTCGACTATGCGCCGCAACCGCATATCAAGGCACCGGTCGCGGTATGAAGCGGCTACTCGCGCTTGCCCTGCTGCTCGGTTCGGCCGCGCTCGCGGCGCAGCAGGTCGCCGAGCATCGGGTGTCGCCCAGGGCCGATCCCGGGGTGACGCGGTTCACCGAGGACAATGTCGCGCTGTACCCGGCGGGCGCGGCCCCTGACGCACCGTTGGTGGTATTCATGCCGGGGACGGACGGCCGACCGGAAAACGCGCTCGGGCTGCTCCGCGTCGTCGCGGGGCAGGGCTATCCGGTGCTGGGGCTGGAATATGACGATGCGCCGGCGGTGGCGCAGCTTTGCCCGCGCGACCCCGACCCGGACTGCGCGGCGAAGTTTCGCGAAGCACGGGTGAACGGGATCGGGCGCGGCGGTCCTGTCACCAATCCACCTGCGGAAGGGATCGTCGCGCGCCTTGTCACCGCATTGCACGCGCTCGACGCCGCCGCGCCGCGCGAGGGCTGGGGGCGCTATCTCGACGGCGACCGGCCGCGCTGGGACGCGATCGTGGTGTCCGGCCTGTCGCAGGGCGCGGGGATGGCGGCGTTCATCGCCAAGCAGCATCGCGTCCGGCGGGTGGTGCTGTTCTCCAGCCCGTGGGACTCGACCGGGCGCGACGGGCATCCCGCGCCGTGGCTGTCCCGCCCGAGCGCGACGCCGCCCGACCGCTGGTTCGCGGAATACAATGCGCGCGAGAAGACCGTCGGCCTGCTCCAGGCGGCATACGCCGCGCTCGCGATACCGCCCGCGAATGTGTGGGTGTTCGACCTCGACCTGCCGCCCGGCGTGTCGCCCGCCAATCCCAATCCGTACCATGCGATCACCATCCGCGACCCGCGCTACGCCGCCCAGTGGCGGGCGATGTTCGGTCGTGCCGCCGACCCGGTACGCTGAGCTGCGGAACCGGGCGGGGCCGTGTTCGCTTAACCTGCGGTAATCGGAGCCGAGCGCATGGACATCACCGAACTGATCCTCGAAGAGCATGGCCAGCAGCGCAAACTCTTCGCGCTGCTCGACGAGATCGACCCGAGCGACACGCCCGCGCTGTCGGCGATCTGGGGGCGGCTCCACCATCTGCTCGACGCGCACGCGGAGGCTGAGGAACGGTTCTTCTACCCCCGGCTGATGCAGATCGGCACCGGTGCGAACGACGCGCCCTCGGCGGAGGAGGAGACGGAGGACGCGATCAAGGACCATAACAAGATCCGCGACACCGCCGAGGCGGTCGACCAGCACCCGGTCGGCAGCGACGCGTGGATCAAGGCGGTGGAGGCGTGCAACAAGGAGAATGAGGACCACCTCGCCGAGGAGGAGCGGCAGGGGCTGACCGACTTTCGCCGCCACGCCAGCGTCGAGGAACGCCACGCGCTCGGCATCCGCTTCGCCGCGTACGAGGCGGAGCATCTCATGGGCGTCAAGGTGGTCGACAAGGACCCGAAGACCTGGCTCAAGGAGCACGCGGCGCATTGATTAGCTTGGTGCTGGCGCGCGCGAGCAACGGGGTGATCGGGCGCGACGGCGGGTTGCCGTGGCGGATCCCGGCGGACCTCAGGCGCTTCAAGGCGCTGACGCTGGGCAAGCCGATGATCATGGGGAGGAAGTCGTTCGAGAGCTTCCCGTCAGCCCTGCCCGGGCGACGGCACATCGTGCTGACGCGCGACCCCGCCTGGCGCGCGGACGGGGCCGAGGTGGCGCGGTCGGTGGATGAGGCGCTGGCGCTGGCGGGCGGCGATGTGTCGGTGATCGGCGGGGCGGAGGTGTTCGCGCTGTTCGCGCCGCTGGCGGATCGGGTGGAGCTGACCGAGGTGCATGGGGCATTCGAGGGCGACACGGCGGTGCCGCCGTTCGAGGGCTGGCGCGAGGTGGGGCGTGAGGAGCACCCGGCAGAGGGCGACGCGCCGGGCCATGCGTTCGTGACGCTAGAGCGCCCGTGGGGGTGATCGCCTACACCCGTTCGCCCTGAGCTTGTCTAGGGGCACGCTCCAATCGCAAACGTCGGCGCGTGGACCCCGTGCTTCGACAAGCTCAGCACGAACGGACAGAGGGCCCGGGGGAGATGCCTCGTTCAGCTCGCGCGCGCAAGCATGAGGAGCTTGGGGCTTTCCGCGTCGGCACGTCCTCCCTATACCCGCCCCATGCAGCGGCTGGACGGCGGCGCGGTCGCGCCGGGTGACCTCAGGGGCGGGGTGGTCGCGCTCGGCAATTTTGACGGGTTTCACCTCGGGCATCAGGCGGTGGTCGGGCGCGCGGTGGCGCTCGCCCGCGCGGAGGGTCGCCCGGCGTTGGTGGCGACGTTCGATCCGCATCCGGTGCGCTTCTTCCGGCCGGACACGCCGCCCTTCGGGCTGACCACGATCGAGCAGCGGCTCCAGCTGTTCGAGCGCGCGGGGGCGGACGCGGCGGTGGTGTTCCGCTTCGACGCAGCGCTGGCGGCGCTGTCGGCGGAGCAGTTCGTGGCGGAGCGGCTGGTGGGCTTGCTCGGCGTCGCGGGGGTGGTGACGGGGGAGGATTTCACCTTTGGCTCAGGCCGGAGCGGCGATGTGGGGGTGCTCGCCCGGCTTGGCGACGCGCATGGCTTCTCGCATGAGGCGGTGGGGCCGGTGTCGCTGGACGGCGCGCCCGTGTCGTCGAGCCGCATCCGCGCGGCGCTGAAACGCGGCGACCCGCGCGAGGCGGCGCGGTTGCTCACGCGGCCCTGGGCGATCGGTGGCCAAGTGCAGCATGGCGACAAGGTGGGGCGCACGATCGGCTACCCTACCGCGAATCTCGACATGGGCGCGTATCTCAGGCCCGCCTACGGCATCTATGCGGTGCGGGGGCGGCTGGCGGACGGGCGGGTGCTGGCGGGCGCGGCGAACCTCGGCGTCCGGCCGCAGTTCGAGCCGCCCAAGGAGTTGCTGGAGCCGTATTTCTTCGACTTTTCCGGCGACCTGTATGGGCGGGGGCTGGAAGTGGAGCTGGTCGAGTATCTCCGGCCCGAGGCGAGGTTCGACGGGCTGGAGGCGCTGGTCGCGCAGATGGATCGCGACTGCGCGCGGGCGCGGGCGGTGTTGGGAAATGTGAGTACTGCCCAAGCATAGCAACCCAACCGTCACCCCGGCCTTGTGCCGGGGTCTAGCGCGGTGCGCGCATTGCGGTTGGGAGTATACGTACAACGCTGGACCCCGGCACAAGGCCGGGGTGACGGGATAGGATCGGCGAGTGTAGCATCCCTCCGGGCGGACGGCTTCGGGGTGACGGGCGCGCCTTCGCCCGCTACACGCCCGCGCATCATGGCCGATACTCCCCCCGACACTCAACGCGACTGGCGCGACACCGTCTTCCTCCCCCGCACCGATTTCCCGATGAAGGCGGGGCTCGCGGCCAAGGAGCCCGCGATCCTGGAGCGGTGGAAGCGGATCGGCGTGTACGACCGCCTGCGCGAACAGCGCGCCGGGCGCGAGCGGTTCATCCTCCATGACGGCCCGCCCTACGCCAATGGCGACATCCATATGGGCCATGCGATGAACAAGGTGCTGAAGGACATCGTCGTCCGCTCGCAATCGATGCTGGGCAAGGATGCGCCGTTCGTGCCCGGCTGGGACTGCCACGGCCTGCCGATCGAGTGGAAGGTCGAGGAGGCGTATCGGGCGAAGAAGCTCAACAAGGATGAGGTGCCGGTCGAGCAGTTCCGCGCCGAATGCCGCGCCTATGCCGACAAGTGGGTGGCGGTGCAGCGGGGAGAGTTCGAGCGGCTGGGGGTGATGGGCGACTGGGACGACCCGTACCTCACTATGAACCACGACGCCGAGGCGGCGATCGTGGGCGAGTTCCTGAAATTCGCCGAGAGCGGCCAGCTGTATCGCGGCGCGAAGCCGGTGATGTGGTCGCCGGTCGAACGCACCGCGCTCGCCGAGGCGGAGGTGGAGTATGAGGACATCGTCTCCACGCAGATCGACGTGGCGTTCGAGATCGTCGAGGCCCCCAACGCCCCGGAGCTGGTCGGCGCGCATGCGGTGATCTGGACGACGACGCCGTGGACGATCCCGGTCAACCAAGCGCTCGCATATGGGGAGGAGATTGAGTACGTCGGTGTCGACATGCCGGACTACAAGGCGCTGTTTCTAGTCGCAGCGGATTTGGTGGAGTCGTTCTCACGGAGGACAGGCCTCGCCTGCTACGAAGGCGAGACATACAAAGGCAGTGACCTCGCCGGTGCCGTCGCCCGCCACCCGATGCACCACCTCGGCGGCTTCTTCGCCAAGCCACGCCCGTTCCTTCCCGGCGACTTCGTCACCACCGACGCCGGCACCGGGCTGGTCCACATGGCCCCCGATCATGGCGAGGACGATTTCGAGCTGTGCCGTATCGCCGGGATCGAGCCCGTGTTCGCGGTCGACGGGGCGGGAATGTATCGCGCGGACTGGGCGTGGCTCGGCGGGCAGGGAAGCGTCATCAACAAGAAGTTTACGGCGAGCGACGGGCCGATCTGTTCGGACCTGCGTGCTGTCGGGGCATTGCTGGCAGCGAGCGATGATTACGCGCATTCGTACCCGCATTCGTGGAGGTCAAAGGCGAAGCTGATCTTCCGCGCCACGCCGCAATGGTTCATTCCGATGGACGAGAGTGGTGCCCGTGCTTCGACAAGCTCAGCACGAACGGTGGAGGGGGAAGCGCACGGATCCTCCACTGGAGCGGGCGCTTCGAGAGGCTCAGCACGAACGGAGCAGGGGAGCGTCGGCGTCACCACCCCCGTTCGTCCTGAGCTTGTCGAAGGACAGGCCACGCACGCGCCGCTCGCGACCAACGAGCCCACCCTCCGCGAGCTCGCGCTGGACGCGATCGAGCGTACCCGCTGGGTGCCGGCCCGGAGCGAGAACCGCATCCGGTCGATGGTGGAGGGCCGCCCCGACTGGGTGATCAGCCGCCAGCGCGCTTGGGGGGTGCCGATCGCGCTCTATGTCCACCGCGGCACGGGCGAGTATCTTGCCGACCCCTCCGTCAATGCGCGCATCATCGCCGCGTTCGAGCAGGGTGGCGCGGATGCGTGGTTCACCGCTGATCACCAGGCGCTGCTCGGCCCCGAGCACGACCTCGCCGATTACGAGGTCGTTACCGACATCCTCGACGTATGGTTCGACTCCGGCTCGACCCACGTCTTCACCGTCGAGGCGCGCTATGGTTCCGACGCGCGCGCGGACCTGTATCTCGAAGGCTCCGACCAGCATCGCGGCTGGTTCCAGTCCTCGCTACTGGAGAGCTGCGGCACAAGAGGGCGCGCGCCGTACAAGGCGGCGCTGACGCACGGCTTCGCGCTCGACGACAAGGGGCGCAAAA
>CAXTTU010000068.1:10739-12048 GCA_964247225.1 uncultured Sphingomonas sp.
CCGTACAAGGCGGCGCTGACGCACGGCTTCGCGCTCGACGACAAGGGGCGCAAAATGAGCAAGTCGCTCGGCAATGTCGTCGATCCGCTGAAGGTGATCGGCGATGCGGGCGCGGATATCCTGCGGCTATGGGCGGCGAGTTGCGACTATTTCGATGACGTGAAGATCGGCAAGGAGGTGCTCGCCACCGCGTCGGACGCGTATCGCAAGCTCCGCAACACCTTCCGTTACCTGCTCGGCGCGCTCGACGGCTGGGCGGAGGAGGAGCGGGTTGCGCCCGCGGACATGCCCGAGCTGGAGCGCTATGTCCTCCACCTGCTCCACGCGCTCGACCGCGAGCTCAAGAGCGCGGCGCAAGCCTATGAGTTCAACCGCTATGTGCGCGCGCTGACCGATTTCGCCAACGAGGATCTGAGCGCCTTCTTCTTCGACGTGCGCAAGGACTCGCTCTACTGCGATGCGGCCGCCGACCCGAAGCGGCGCGCGTACCGGACGGTGCTCGACCTGCTGTTCCACGCGCTGGTCCGCTACGCCGCGCCGGTGCTGTGCTTCACCGCGGAGGAGGTGTGGCAGGCGCGCTTCCCGAGCGAGGACGGGTCGGTGCATTTCCTCGAATGGCCCGAGTTGCCGGAGCAGACCGGCGAGGACCTGTCCGCGCGTTGGCTGGAGGTGCGGCGCGAGCGTGCGCGGGTGACCGAAGCGATCGAGCCGCTGCGCCGCGCGAAGGAAGTGCGGTCGAGCCTGGAGGCG
Source organism: uncultured Sphingomonas sp. (assembly GCA_964247225.1). Taxonomy (GTDB): domain Bacteria; phylum Pseudomonadota; class Alphaproteobacteria; order Sphingomonadales; family Sphingomonadaceae; genus Sphingomonas. Next base: position 11,490 of record CAXTTU010000068.1, read on the forward strand.
GAGGTGACGGTGCTCGATCCGCCGCTCGACGCTGAGACGCTGGCGGAGATGTTCATTGTCGCGAAAGTCGCGCCGGGTGACAGCGTGACTGTGACCCGGACCGAACGCCTCAAATGCGGTCGCTGCTGGCGGCACCGCGCCGAGGTGGAGACCGACGGCGCGCTTTGCTCGCGCTGCGCGGAGGTGGTGGCGTGAGCGCGCGGGCGGGGCTTGGCGTCGCGGCGGCGGTGTTCGCGGCTGATCAGGCGGTGAAGTACGCGGTCACGACGATGCTCGGGCTCAACCAGCTCGGCGATGTTCGCTCGTTCGTGTCGTTCTTTCAGCTGTCGTTCGTGAGCAATTGCGGGGTCTCGCTCGGGCTGGTGCAGACGGACAGTGCGCTGGCCCGCTGGGCGCTGGTGCTGCTGACCGGCGGGATCGCTTGCGGGGTGCTGCTATGGCTGCTGCGTGAGCGGAAAAGCGTCGATCAGGTGGCGCTCGGCCTAGTGTTCGGCGGCGCGCTCGGCAACATCGCCGACCGGGTGCTGCCGCCCGGCGTGCTGGGCAAGGTGTCGGCGAG
>CAXTTU010000069.1:0-5440 GCA_964247225.1 uncultured Sphingomonas sp.
GCGCGAGCCCGGTGCGGTTGGCGACCCGGAACACATGCGTGTCGACCGCGATCGTGGGCGCGCCGAACGCGACGTTCATGACCACATTGGCGGTCTTGCGCCCGACGCCGGGCAGCCGCTCCAGCGCGTCGCGGTCCCGCGGCACCTCGCCGCCATGATCGGCGATCAGCGCGTGGCTGAGCGCGATGACGTTCTTGGCCTTTGAATTGTAGAGCCCGATGGTGCGGATATGCCCCTTGAGCGCCTCCTCGCCGAGCGCGACCATCGCGTGCGGGGTGTTCACCTCCGCGAACAGCGGCCCGGTCGCCTTGTTAACGCTGACATCGGTCGCCTGCGCGGACAGCGCGACCGCGACGAGCAGGGTGTACGGGTTTTCCCAGCTAAGCTCCGTCTCGGGATCGGGGTTGTCGGCGGCGAGGCGGGTGTAGAACGCCCACACCTCCTCGTCCGTCACAGCCCCAGCACCTCGGCCATCGAATAACGCCCGGCGGGCTTGCCCGCGAGCCACATCGCCGCGCGAACCGCGCCCTTGGCGAAGATGGTGCGGCTGTCACCGCGATGGCCGAGCTCGATCCGCTCGCCCTCGCTCGCGAACACGACCTGATGGTCGCCGATGACGGTGCCGCCGCGCAAGGAGGCGAAGCCGATCGTCCCCTCCGAGCGCGCGCCGACCAGCCCCGCGCGGCTGTCGACGCGTACCTCGTTCAGCGTGGTGCCACGCCCCGCCGCCGCCGCCTCACCAAGGAGGAGCGCGGTGCCCGATGGCGCATCAACCTTGTGGCGGTGGTGAAACTCGACAATCTCGACGTCCCAGTCCGCGCCGAGCCGCGCCGCCGCCTCGCGCACCAGGATGCCGAGCAGGGTGACGCCTAGCGAGGTGTTGCCGGTCTGGATGATCGCGATGTCGCGTGCCGCTGCGTCGATCGCGAGGTGATGCGCGCGCGACAGGCCGGTGGTGCCGATCACGATGGGGGTGCCCGCCGCGCGCGCCGCGTCGAGATGCTCCGCCAGCGCGCTGGGGGTGGAAAAGTCGACCAGCACGTCTGCTTGCCTCGCGATCGGATGGCAGTCATCGCGCGCGTCCGCGCCGCCTGCGAGCGTCGCGCCCGAATCCTCCAATATCTCCGCGATCGCGCGCCCCATGCGCCCCTCGCTGCCCAATATGCCGATTGCGGTCATGGTCGGAAGATACGTCCTCTCGTGTAGCGCGGTTGCCTTGGCACGCAGTGCAGGTGGCGGGAACAGGGTTTCGTCAGGGCCGGTGCCCGGTATTGCGAAATCCGAGCGGGCTTGCTCGCCGCCGCGGCGCGCGCCACGGTCGGGCGCATGAGCGAGCCGACCCATACCGACCCGCAGCCCTGGATGGTGACGGCGTCGCGCGTCGTCGTGCAGGACCGCTGGATCACCCTGCGCGCCGATGATTGCCGCACGGTCGAGGGTGCCGAGATCGCGCCCTTCTACGTGCTCGATTACACCGACTGGGTGCAGGTGGTCGCGCTCGACGGAGACGATCAGCTGATCCTGGTGCGGCAGTATCGGCATGGGCGTGGCGAGGTGACGCTGGAGCTGCCCTGCGGCGGCATCGACGCCGCCGACCGCGACCCGCTCGCGGCGGGGGCGCGTGAACTGGCGGAGGAAACGGGCTATGCGGCCGACCACTGGCGGCTGATCGCGTCCTTGTCGCCCAACCCGGCCAATCAAAGCAACACCATGCATGTTCTGCTCGCCACTGGCGCGCGGCGCACCTGCCTGCCCGTCGACGACCCGCGCGAGCGGATCGCGACGATACGGATGCCGATCGCGGAGGCGGTGGCGGCGACGCGGGACGGCAGGATCGTGCACGGCTTGGCGATCGCCGCGCTGGCGCTGGCGCTGACCGCTATCGGTCGGTGGCCGTCATGGGGGGTGAACACCCGTCGATCGTCATCCTGACCGGCGCGGGCGTATCGGCGGAAAGCGGGATCGCGACCTTCCGCGGACCGGGCGGCTTGTGGGAAGGGCATCGGGTCGAGGATTGATGCCTTTTTCTAACGCTCGTAGAAGGATTGCCGAAAGGCTGTTCCATGCGGGTCGTGCCCTACCTTCGTTGGTCTCGCGAGAAGCAGGGCTCTGGGTCCACCATCCCTCGACAGACAGGCGCAATCCGCGCCTATGCAAACGAGAAGGGTTGGCCCCTGCCGCCCGAGAACGACTGGCTGCGCGACGAGGGTGTGTCCGGGTTCAAGGGAAACAACATGGCTCCGGCCGGTGCCCTCGGACAGTTCACCGATCGTGTCTGCCGTGAGGGTGCGCATGGCACGGTGCTGCTGTGCGAACAGCTTGACCGCTTGAGCAGGAAGAAACCTGGCGAGGTGCTGGAATGGTTCTTCCGGGTCACCAACGCGGGGCTTACGATCGCCCTTGCCGACAACAAGATGCTCGTGGACCAGGTATCCATACGCAACCAAGCCGACCAGCTACGGGCGCTTCTGGACGATACGGAGCGAGCCAACGCGGAGAGTGCTCGCAAGTCGGTGCTGCTACGCGGGGCATGGGCAGCAATCCGGGACGGCATGGAGGTGCGCATCGAGCGACCCGGCAGGATCATCGCCGTTGAGCACCGCCAGTCTTTGGGCAACCCCGTCGATCGCGGGGTAGACATCACCGTCAAGACCAAGCGGGGGAGCGACACTTACGAGCTTACCACGCTCGCCGACTGGTTCACGCCCACGGTGGGTGACTTCCTCGAACATGACACCTTGCTCGGCTCCGTGAAGCGCAAGGTCCATGTGTCGGCCACCTGTCCCGGATGGCTGGCACTCTCGCCGTGTCGCCGGTTCTTCGAGCCCGTCCCAGAGAAGGTGGCTGTGCTGGAGCGCATCTTCACGCTCTACGCGGAAGGGAAGGCCAAGACAGCTATCGCCCGCATCTTAAATGGCGAAGTCACTTCCACCTTCCGTGGTGGCGATGGTTGGCAGGGATCGGCGGTAAAGGCCCTGATCGAGTCGCGATCTGTGATCGGCGAGTATCAGCACATGAGCCGCGCACGGGGCACCACGATCGGCGATCCTGTCCCGGACTACTTCCCGCAGGTGATCAGCAACGAGCTATGGCAGGCGGCGAATGCACCCCGTTCGGGCCATAAACGGGAGGGGCGCGGGCGCTCGATCACCGTGCGCAACCTGTTCGCCGATGTCGCTCGATGCGCTGAATGCGGAGCGAAGATGTATTTCCTCCGCAAGCCCCGGAAGAACGGTCGGGACGATGCCTACCTACAATGCGCCGCCTATTTCTTGAACAAGCACGACGAGTCGGGCGAGCCTCGTTGCCGTGAGAGGATGATGTGGCATTACCGCCCCATCCTCGACACCCTCTTGGACAAGCTCCTGGTCCTGGCGTTGGACGATCAGCACTTCTCCAACGACGCCGAGGTTGCCGAACTTGGGCGGCAAATCGCCGATCAGAAGCGCGTGATCGATGATCTCGGCACACAACTGGACAATATGGCCCAGAACATGACCGGCAGCACGAGCCCGCGTCTCCGCGCCCGGTTCGACGCACTTGAGACAAATGAAGGAGAAGCCAGGGAAACGCTCGCCAAGTTACAGGATCAACTCGCTATCGCTCGTGGAGCAGTGGACCCGGCGGTTCATGTGAAGCGGGTGGCGACGATCCATGGTGATATCAATGATGAGGGTGACAATGGACTGAAAGCCCGGACGATAATCAGGGACGCGCTGAACGGGCTGATCGCACGCATGCAGTTCGACACGGCCGGGTTCGTGCATATCGAGTTGATCGCCAGCCAGCGCTACATTGCGATCGAGCACGACGGCACGGCAGGCCCCGACTTGTCGCTCAATGGCTCTGAACCTACTCCGGCTGAAGCTCCCTACCTCGCCGCCTACTTGCGCCGAAGGGAAGCGCAGGTGGCATGACAACGCACGACCATGCCGACGACGAGCTATGCCCGATCTGTCGGGGCTATACCTCCGATGAGTTCCTCGCCAGAGTCGAGACGGCAGTGGCGCAGCCAGGTCGAGCGATGACGGTGGATCAGTTCGAGGCGTGGCTCGACGGCCTCTGATCAAACGACACAATCTGGGTCAGCCAAGGCGCGGTGGCCGCCTTCGACCATTGACCGGGTTGCACGATGTTAGCGACCGGTCGGCCCACCTGATCCATCGGAGGCGACGATCGCGACCCACCGCAGCGCAGGTCGCGTCGTTGAGGAAGCGACAACACGCGGCGGTTAGATGACCGTGCTCGAAAGGCTCGGGGTGCCGGATTGTGGCATGGTAAAGGTCAATGTCGGCTTTGGGCTCGCCGGTTTCGATCTCGACCGGGTATCGGGTAAGCCGCAGCGGAGCGAGCATGACCGACATCGTGGCCGGAGGTCGTTCAGCCCTCGACCATACCGCCTCAACAGCGACGGCTCACCCCGACCACTCGGTGAAGCGGCTCACACCGCTTGCGCCATTTGCTGCTTGAACCGGTGAACGGTGCCGACGCCGACGCGCAGCTTCTTCGCCGTGGCGTTGATGCTGGTGCCGGTCGCGAGCGAACGCCTGATCCGCTCGGCCTTGTCGGGGTCGAGGCGCGGACGGCCCCCTTTCTTCCCGGAACGCGCCAAGCCTGCCCGCACCCGTTCGGAGATCATCGAGCGCTCAAACTCGGCGAACACGCCCAGCATGCCGAACATGGCCTTGCCCGAGGGCGTGGAGGTGTCGAGCGCCTGCACATGGAGGTAGAGATCGACCCCGCGCGCATCGAGATTGCCGATCAGGCTGACGAGGTGGGGGAGTGAGCGCCCGAGGCGGCACACCGACCAAGCCGCCACCATGTCGAATTCGCGCCGGGTGATGGCCTTGAGCATGGCGTCGAGACCGGGCCGCTTGTCGCGCCCGCGAGCCCCGGAAATGCCCTCGTCGGTATAGTGGGCTACCACCGCCCAGCCCATGCGCTCCGCCATGAGGTGGAGATCGCATAGCTGGTTGGCGGTGGTCTGCTTCCCGTCGCTGGTCGAAACGCGGGTGTAGAGGGCGACGCGCTTGGTCATTCCAGAACCGTCTCACAGTTCTGGAATGCGTCAAGCAGTTCATTTAACTCGCCTATTTTGCGCTTCCGTGAGAGCGTCGGGCCTCATCGACAGGAGGCGAGCATGGCACGCACGGCGGTTCGGGATCGGCGCGGCTTCATCATCGGCCACATCGAGGACATGACGCAGGGGCGGCAGCGGGCGTTCGATTTCGGCGATCGCATCCTCGGCACCTATGACCCCGCGACCGGCAAGACGGTGGACAATGCCTTCCGCATCGTCGGCACCGGCAACCAGTTGTCAGCGCTGATCGAACGGGCGCGGTAATGCCTTTGCTCGCGGGCTTGCAAATCAGCTAATGCGGTAATACGACCACTGCGACTCATCGAAGTCACCCGGCTACCATTCAGCGGCTGGGCTCCT
>CAXTTU010000069.1:5450-11956 GCA_964247225.1 uncultured Sphingomonas sp.
GAGATATGTTCGCACGCTTTGCCGTGGACAGCATTGCGCTCCAGCGCGACCCCAACCTCGTAGACTTGCACTTCGAAGCCGGTGCGCACTCGCCAGCTTTCGAGAGCGACACAGGTCAACGCGTCTACGATCTGCTCACCTCGCGGATAGGCGTCGCCATGCTTCTGGGCGCGGTATGCTCGGCATCGTCTCGACCGCCGGTCGTCGGCACCGAACCGCTCCTGGCTTCCCAGATCGGGGAAGCAGCTTTCCAGGACGCGATAAAGCGGCTGACCGGCCGGATCGTGCGCTACATTATCGAGCATCTTGGCGGCACATACGAGACGCGCGGGGTGAAGGTCACGCAGGCCCTCAACTCGCATTATTCAAGCGGCTCGACCTATTCCTTCCCCGCCAAGGTGCGGCGTTCGGCCTGAAGTAGGTGGGGCCTTCGTAGCGAGGCCCCATTCACTGCGTCCTGGTGTGACCCGCACCATTGCTACCGGTTCTGGAACGGTCGGAAGCGGGGTGCCAGATCGGCGGAAAACCGGGCTTTGGAGGCGACCGATGACGGGCGGGTTTATGGAACGGCCCCGGCATCCGCTCGCCGTTCTCATCGGGCTGTTGCCCTGATCATCAGATGGGCAGTGGTCGCGGGGGCAGGATCACTCGTCGAGGTGAACTCGTCGAAATGCAACTGAACAGCGAACCGGGTCGGCATCGCGAGATGCCGAGACGGCGAAGCTGTTCGTGGCGGGCGCGGACGGCACTGCGTGAGCGGCCCCGGCAAGGCCGACGCCCCGACTGACCAGGTGATCACCCATGTCGAGCGGTGACGCTGCCGCGTCCCCGGCCGTTGGCACTGCCTCGCCCCTTGCTGGCGCGGCACGAGGCCGCACTATCAAGCGCCGAGCCAGCACCGGCTGGCAAGTTCATGGGGTCGAGGTCAAGCTGACCCAGCAAGACCGTCAGTCTCGATATCCGCTTATACCCCTCTGCTTATTAGTGAGTTTCTGCGAACACTTCGGAGACGATTAGAACGGCGGAGAGACGGGCGTCAGGAGCAGGAAGTTCCGTTATACTCGCAGAACTCATCCATACGCGGCTTCGCTCCCATGGCGCACATGCGAACCGCCGTTCTCGTGTCTACTTGCTTACTGGTCAGGGCCTCCCAAGCATTCCCGGTCCCCTCGGCAGCCGCATTGGTCCCGGTGCTGACCGCGTCTCCACACAAAGAGTTCAGCGGAGGGGACACCTGCCGTAAGCTGCGCTGATAGCCTTCTACTTGGGGCTTGTATGCACCACCGAAAAGCAGATTGCCTGCCTTCAGCCTTTCAAGCTGTATTCCGCAGGACGCTACAGCAGCGACTTCCATCGCCGATCTACAAGACATTCGAGAGCCCACCCCTGCCGAAGGCGCTTCGCTCACCTGCTCGGCTTCGGGATCATCGGTTGACGCCACCTCTGTCGCTGCGGGAGCAGTATTCAGACCAGAACTTCCGCCGGTGATCCGGGGCAGCACGACCCCCAATAGAACCAATCCGCAAGCAACATAGAAGCACACACGCCACGGCGCGGTGCCTTCCTCATGCTGCGGCTTCTGCTCAATCCGCAATCCGGTGTAGAGCCAGTAAGCACTGGCCGAGCAGACTGCTAACCAGAGCCCCGCGACGAAGAGCGATCGTAGCAGCAAGCCGAGGAGCAGCGCCGAAACTATGGCTATTGCCATTGCCAGGGGCTTGTTTCGGCCCAATGGTGATGCCGCCCATGAAGCGCGAATACCGGATGAGACCGGGGTATCATCAGCTTCGGTTGCGACCCAAGCGGCCGATTCCACCGGAACCTGCGGCGGATCGACAATGGACCCTTGCAGCGTTCTCACCTTCTCGTGCTCGTATTCCGCGTCCGTGAGCGCGCCCGAGCGGCGCAACTCGTCAAGCCGCTCAAGTCGATCGATGCGCGACCCCATCCGTTCCCCCCTGACTTGCCCCGCTGCTTTGTCCCACGAGGACCAGATTGCGGCAAGCAGGAAGCTATGCTGATCTTCGCGTATGAGCACGGAAGACCTCGACCAGATCGCCCGCCTATTTCGCCTGCGCGAGAGCGGAGCGCTGACGCAGGCCGAGTTCGAGGCGGAGAAGGCGCGTGTGTTGGGCGCAACCGGTAAGGACCGAGCGACAGCCGAGGGGCCGAGGCCGCCCGAGTCGGTTGAAGCAGCAACTTATGCCGAGGCTGCGCAGCTACATGCCGATCCGCCGGAGGCAGGACGCTTCAGGACATCCAGAGGGCCGCTCGCCCTTGCCGCGCTTGCAGCGATCTTGGCGGTCGCGGCCGGAGCAGGCTGGTATAGCAGGCATAATGACCCAACGACTGAAGAGCGGGGCGCAACCGCGAACGCCTACGCTCCAGCGGCAAAGCCCCTTGCTGCTGATGCGCCTGTCATGCCGTTCACGCCCGCAAAGCAGGACGATGCTTCGCTCTACCGATGGGCGACCTCGACCGAACCGCTGGGCGTGACCCCCGAGTTCCTCATCCAGAAACTCGGCGCTCCGCGCCGTCGCGACAGTTCCTCGCTCGATTTCGTCGTGTCGGGGTGTGACATCCAGTATGAGGCGCAGGGGTCCGCGATCTCATCCTTCGACGCGGAGGTCACCGCCTCTTGCAAGCCGAGCCTTGCCGGGTTGAACTCGGCCAGCGCGGTGAACTTGGCGCACGCGACATCGTTGGGCCAGGTCGAGCAGAAGGCAGGTGGGCTCCTCATCGCCGACTGCTTGGAGATGTGCGGGAACGCAGCGGACCCCGCACAATACCTCTTCATCGAAGGGCCGCACGCGGACAACTTCATCAATGTTGCAGTCATGGCTGACTCCAAGGTGTCCGGTGGAACCGAGAAATGGGCAGCCGCAATCCGCGCGGTTCACAACTTGCCTTCCGACGCGGAACTACCTGCGGAGAGCTACGAGTGCGGTAGGGAAGCGCAGGAGGTGGCTCTGGGTGAGGTCGGCCCGGTTCGGATCGGCCGAGTGCTTGTCGGGCAAAGCGTCACCAAGGAGAAGCTGACCAACTGCGGCGTCGATACGAACTGATCGCCCGGACCTTCCCTATGACGGGCGCTAAATAGGTCGGAGGCAAGCGCATGGACTGGAAGAAGCATCGACAACGCCGCGCGGGTGAGTGCCATATCGACCTTAAGGGCGAGGGCATCGTGGCCGAGTTCGAGATGGGCATCGTCGAGACGGGCCGACAGCGGGTCTATGCGGGTCACTACATCAAGGTGATCGGCCCGGACGGCGAGGAGTGGACGGGCGAGGACGCCTGGTCGGTGCGGGAAGCGCTGCGGGAACTCGACGAGGAGATCGGGCGCGATGGAGGCCGGTTGCTGTGTGCCGGTCTCCACGGCGGCTTTCGCGAGAGCGGATTGAGCGCCGACACGGGATACGGCTACATCGACGGTCACAGAGGAGCGGTTCACATGATGGAGCGCCCCTCACTGCTCCCGAAGGGCGAGGCGGTAGTTCTCTCGCCTGGAGGCATCGGTTCCCAAAAGCCTTGAGTTGATCGGGACCGCGTGCCCGCATTACGACATAGCTTCGCTTTGCGCGCCCTGTCCGGGGAGCGTCGTGCCGTTCACAATGTCCGCTTCGATCTCACCGCCACTGGACACAGCACCCGGTCAGTTCGAAAGGGTCAACGAGGCGGGTGGAACTCGTCCGCCCAGATGGTCAGCGCCGATTCGGAAAACCGGTGCTGTTGCTTCAAAGCGTAACCGGTGATCTCGGCGTTGCCGCCATGCCAGCTAAATGCCTCGACATCGTAGGAGCCGCTTTCAACGACCTCGTTCCAAATGCCGCCGCGCTTGCGCGGGAACATCTTGCCGAGCGCGAACCACTTGCCCGGAGGGGCCTTCCACAACGAGTGGACATGCACATGATCGTGCCGCTGCCCCTCGAAGCAGAACAGCGCCATCGTGCGATACTGCGATGGCACCTTGTGGAAAGTTGAACTGATTAGCCTGCGATCCACGCGGTTCATCAGGTCGCGAAGGTCCGCCCGTGCGCGATCCAGTCCGACGCTTCGGTTCCAAACGAGCGTGATCGCGTGGGTGAAGCGAAGATCGTCGAGCCAGTCCATCATCGCGGCCTTCCAGCGACTCTGACTGATTGTATCGGAGTGAACGGGCAAGTTCGACGGCATGAGCACTTTATACCACTCCTGCCAGTGCCGCCGCGATATTCGCGTGTGTTAGGCTGTGTGCATCGTTGCCGCGTGTCGCTCCGCGTCCGTCCGCCTCCGGTCGGCCATAGCCCGCCTTACGAGGCTTCTGGACGGTCTCGGTCGCAATGGCTTGGATAAGTTCGTCGAGCCGCATCGTCTATTTACCAGGCGGGACAGGTGTCTGCTCCAGCAGCAGATGGCTCGCTCGATTGGTGACCGTCAGCCTCTCCCGTCAGCGATGCTGACTGTGCTGGTGGCGGGATGCGTGGTCCTCCTTTAAGCACATTGGGTGAGCCACACTCGAAACATCGTCGTCCTGACCGGCGCGGGCATCTCCGCTGAATCCGGCATCCCCACATTCCGCACGCACGGCGCAGTCTCCTTTTGGGAATACGACGACTCAAACGGTGTTAGAAAAAAGCATTGGGTCGAGGATGTCTGCACGCCGGAGGCGCTCGCCCATGACCCGGTGCTGGTGCATCGCTTCTACGATGCGCGACGTGCGGCGCTGGCGAGCGTCGAGCCCAACGCCGCGCATCGCGCGCTGGCGCGGCTTGATGCGGCGTGGCCGGGCGAGCTGTTGCTGGTCACGCAGAATGTAGACGACCTGCACGAGCGCGCTGGGTCGCGGCGGCTGCTCCACATGCACGGTGAGCTGAACTCGGCGCTGTGCGCCTCATGCGGGGAGCGGCGCGGGTGGACTGGCGACCTGCCGCCCGGCACTCATTGCCCGGCGTGCGACGTGCCCGCGCTGCGTCCCGACATCGTGTTCTTCGGCGAGATGCCCTACGACATGGACCGGATCGAGCGGGGGCTGGCGCGATGCGACCTGTTCGTCTCGATCGGCACCTCGGGCGCGGTGTACCCGGCGGCGGGCTTCGTCCAGACCGCCCGCTACACGGGCGCGGACACGCTGGAGCTGAACCTCGAACCCTCGGCGGGAAGCGTGTTCTTTGCCGAGAGCCGGATGGGCGCGGCGAGCGTGCTGGTGCCGGCTTGGGTGGAGGAGATGCTGGCGGGGGCGGGGCGGCTCTGATAGGGAAAGCGTAAGGAGGTCGCCATGTCCGAACCGGTCACCGTGTCGCTCGCCGATCACTGGCGCGTTTATCTCGATGGGCTAGTGCGAAGCGGTCGCTTTGCCTCAGCGGAGGACGCGATCGAGTCGGGCCTGCGGCTGATGGAGGCGACCGAGCACGCCGAGGATCGACTCGCCCGATTGCTGGAGGAGGGTGAAGCCGAGGGCGGGTTTGAGGAATGGGACCGCGACGCGTTTCTGGCTGAGATGCACAGAAGCGATGACCGCAAAGCGGCTTGAACTCGGTGCGCGGGCGCGCGCCGACCTAGCCGAAATTTGGTACTATTCGGCTGAAACATGGGGCCAGGCGCAGCGGAGCGGTACAACGACGCGCTGCACGAGGCACTGACCAAACTGGCTTCCGGCGTGCAGCTCGGGCAACGGGCTTCAGTACGCGGCTTTCTCAGGTTGAAAGTGCGCTCGCACGTTATCTACTACCGGGAGCGCCCGTCCGTGATCCGGGTCGTGCGCATCCTGCATCCCAAGCAAGATTTGGACACCCAGCTTTCCCGCCGACGCTAATCCACCCAGTCCAGCCCCAGGTCGCGGTATACCTCGCGGTCCTCGTCCCAACCCGGGCGCACCTTGACATGAAGGTACAGGTGCACCGGCCGCCCCAACAACCCCGCCAGCTCCCCCCGCGCCCGCGCACCGATCTCGCGGATGCGTGCGCCGCCCTTCCCCAGCACGATCGCGCGCTGGGTCGGGCGCTCCACCATCACCTGCTGGTGGATCTCGACCGAGCCGTCGGGGCGTTCCTTGTACGCCTCCGTCTCGATCGCGCTGGCATAGGGAAGCTCGGCGTGGAGTTGGAGGAACAGCTGTTCGCGCGTCACCTCGGCGGCGAGCGCGCGTTCGGTGGCGTCGCTGACCTGGTCCTCGGGATAATGCCACGGGCCTTCCGGCATCGCGGCCGCGAAGGCGCGTTTCAGCTCCGCGACGCCGTCGCCGGTCGAGGCGCTCACGAAGAAGGTCTCGTCGAACAGCAGCGCCTCGTTGAGCCGCTGCGCGTGAAGCAGCAGCTTGGGCTTGTCCGCGACGTCGACCTTGTTGAGGACGAGGTATTTGCGCTCGGGCCGGTCGCGGAGCCGGTCGAGGATCGCGGTCACCTTCGCGCCGACCCCCGCCTTGCCGTCGACCACCAGCGCGATGAGGTCCGCGCCCTCCGCCCCGCCCCAGGCCGCGGCGACCATCGCGCGGTCGAGCCGGCGTTTGGGCTCGAAGATGCCGGGCGTGT
>CAXTTU010000070.1:0-11775 GCA_964247225.1 uncultured Sphingomonas sp.
TGGGCGGGCTGCCGCTGGCGGCGACACTGCTGACGGGCTCGAGGCGGCGGAGGTCGGGCTGACTTTGAGTGATTGCCTTCGACAGTCCTCCTCCATGATGGATCAGCTCGGGCGCGAAACGGTGTTCGCCCTTCCGAGGCTATGTTAGATGCGGGCGACCACCACCGTGCCGCCTCGACACCGCCGGTTCCGGTTCCCGACCCGCAGCAAGCGAAAGCTTCCACCTTTTGCATTGAGGTCATGGGCCACCACACATTCTCCCCGGGGAGTGCAAAAGGGTGCCCTTCGCTTCTCTGACGCTCACGGGTAATCCGGCCAGCGGTCGCCATTTCAACCGACGTCCCTACGCCGGCGGCGACCATGCAAGCGGCTTACCCGAACGCTAGATAACGGTCACGCCGACATGAAGAAATGGCGGACGTTGGGACGACCGTTAGCTTGCCCTTGTGGTAGGGTTTGGGTCCGCTCAGACCTCTGTTCGCTAGGCCAGCTCGAGGGCGTCCTCCACATCGACGCCAAGGTAGCGCACCGTGCTCTCAATCCTCACGTGACCAAGCAGAACCTGAACGGCTTTCAAGTCGCCCGTCGCCTTGAAGATGAAGTGGGTCGCCGGGATCGGGCTTCAATCAACTCGGCAGTCGCCGTGCCGGTCCATGCCGGCGATTGGGCGATCGGCGCCATCGCCTGCCCGACCTTCCCCCGGTCGCTCTCGACCGCCTTCATCGCCAGGATCCTGCCGGGGTTGACCGAAGCGGCCCTGCGCATCGCCGATGCGTGCGCCGGCGCGGTGTCGTGAACGTCTAGGCGGTCACCACCTCGCGTACGACGGCGTCGATCGTGCCGGGCTCGCCATGCATTACGCCCACGGCGACGCCGTATTCCAGCGTCTGCTCATACACGTCGCAGACCGGCAGCTCGCCGCCCGCGGTCCGGTGCGCGACGGTCGCCGCGAGCCAGCCATGGACCTCCACCGAGCCAATGCCGGCCTCCTCGACCAGATCCTCATTGCGCCAGCGGTCCATCGCGACGAAATCGCCCGCGGTCAGGAGGTTCAGCACGCGGCGGTCGAACGCCTCGTTGAAGCGGCAGTCCTCAGCCGTAATGTTGCCGTCGGCGAACGCCTGCGCCGCGACATGGTGGATGGTATCGAGATGCTCGTACCAGGCGTCGGCGGTCATCAGCTCGCTCGACCGTCCCTTGCGCTGCCAGGAGGTGATGTCGTCGGGCCCGGTGCCCACGTCGGGGAAGATCACCTTGGGATTATGCGACAGCCCGCCCGACGCCATGAACAGCGCCTTGAGCCCGCGCTCGCGCACGAACGCGCCGACGAGTTCCCCCAGCCGCCGTGAGCGGTGGAAGGGCGGCAGCGGCGGGGTCATTGTGTTGAAGATGATCGGCACGACGGGATAGCGGTCGATGCCGCCGCTCAATCGATGCAGCGTCTGCGAGATGCCGTGGTCGACGCGCATCGCGTGCGAGTTGGCCACGTCCACGCCATTGTCCGCGAGGTAGCCAATCAGCTCGAGCGCCGTGCCCCGGGGGACGTCGAGCCGGCCGGGATGACCGCCGATATCATCCACCGCCTCGCATGCGGTGGGGATCGTGAACGGCGGCGCGAGCTGCTGAAACAGCGAGGTATAGTGATCGGGACCGAAAACAAAGACGATCTCCGGGTCGAACGCTCGGACACGGGCCGCCACGGCCGTGAACGCATCCTCGACCCGCCCGTGCGCCTCCGGCGCGCGCTTGTAGCAATACATCAGCGGCGCGTGCGAGGCGCAGGCCAGCATGGTGGGAACGTGGGCGGCGGAACCGGCGGACATATCGCTCTCCAATGTTCTTGTGGTCAGGTCTCGAAGGACACGATCGCCCGCGCGCTGACGAGCGGCCGGAAGCTGTCGGCGACGAGTCGCTCATGGTACTCACTGTCGAGATAGGCGTGCAGTTGGTCGAAGCTGTCGAAGGCGACGGTCATACCGTATTGGTATGTCTGGTCGCGGCGGCTCTTGTTGCTGCCCAACTCGAAGGCGCGCATCGCGGGAAAGCGCGTCGGCAGCCGCCGCAGCTCGTCAAGCAGCCGCTAGCGGTCCTCCCGGCTCGCCTCGTCCCGAAACGAGAACAGCAGCATGTGACGGATCACGGCCTCTCCTTTGTTACGCGAAGTGATGGAAGCGCTGATGCCGCGCGCCAACGCGCGAGGCGGGGCATTCCGCGTGCCGAACCGGGCGGTCTTACCCCGTGCTCAGTGTACCGTCGGGCCAGCAGAAAAGGGTGGGCGGGAGGTGGGCGGTGGCACCGAGAGTTCGACAGAGGCTGGCCAGCGACGGGGTCCGTGGAGATGGCGGGTCTGGTCGGCCTCGACTTCGCGGTGCTCGACACAGGAGCATACGCCCATGCCCCGCCAGGCCACGGCAAAGGCCGGGCCGGGCGAGAAACCCTCGACGAAGTCAGGCCAACATGAGGGGCGGTTCGACCCCGGCCATCATGCGCCCATAGGCTTCGTAATGGCTCCAGTGCGATATCAGCGGGTGCATCGAGCCGACCTTCACGTCCTGCCAGATCCGGTTGCTGACGTTGCGCAGCCAGGAGAAGGAGCCGCCGCTGGCCGACGCGAGCATGTCGACTCCCTCCCACAGCAGTCGCTCGGCAAAGGCGGTGTCGCGACCGATCCGGGCGCGGATGAGCGGCGGCATGTAGCCGTCACGCTGGGACCATTCGTCCATCTCGCGCACCGCGTTCTCGATCAGGAGCTGCCCCGTCTCGATCTTGGCGGACGCTTCGCCGATCTGGAGATGCGTCACCGCCGCTTCGGCCGCCTTGGTGTAAGGCGTCAGCTTGATATCGCGGCGAGGCAACCCGTCGACGAACGTCTCCAGCATGTGCTGGGCGGCACCGACGATCGGATAGGCCAGAATGTTCGCCATGGCGGGCATGAACGCCACGCGCGGCGCAGGTCCATCATAGGTGCGCGGCTGCGTGCCCTGCACCGTGGCGGGGAGTGGGATAATCCGGTCGTGGGGAATGAAGACGTTCTCCATCGACACGTTGGTGCTGCCGCTGCCGCGAATGCCGCTCGTGTCCCAGTCGTTGAGCAATTTCACGTCGCTGATGGGCACCAGCGCGATGCCCGGGCCGGCGGGCTCGCCCGCTTCGTCGTACATCGTGACGCCGAGCAGGTCCCAGGTGGCCTGATAGACGCCGGAGTTGAAGAACCAGGTGCCCTTTTCCACGAAGATGCCGCCATCAACTGGGCGCGAGGTGAGAACCCGGCCGGAAAAGATACCCGCCACCGTCGCGCCGGGCTCGGAGAAGACCTCGTCGACAACGTGCTCGGGGAAGAAGCTCGACAAGGTCCAGTTGCACGACGCGACCAGCGTCACCGCCCAGGCAACGCCCGCGTCGCCGCGCCCGATCTCGACGACCGTGTCCATCCACGTCTTCATGTCGGCACCGACGCCCCCATAGTGTTTCGGGATGGTCAGATCGTACGCGCCGGCAGCGCGGAGCTTCTCGACGATATGCTCGGGCGGGCGACCGAGACGGTCGGATTCTGCCTGTGCGGCACGGAGGTCCGGCAACAGCGCCTTGACGGCGGAAACGACGTCGGGTGCCGCGTCCGGGGCGGGAAATTTCACGACCGTAGCCATTTGCCTCTCTCCATAATATATGTGTCGTCTATTATGACAGGATGGGATCCGGGTCAAGCGCGACACGTCGATATTCAGGCCAATCGCAACAATTTCTGCGCATTGCCGTGCGCGAACGCGCGTCTCTCCGCGTCGGAAATCGGCAGGTGCTCGAGCCAGTGCCGCGCCCCGGTCATGGTCAGGTTGGGATAATCGATCGAGAAGACGAGGCGGTCGATCCCGACCACCTCGCGGACGAACATGAAGTGCGGCAGCTGCAGCATCCCGCTCGGCCCCACCCACACCTGGTCGCGATAGGTGTCGAGGATCGTGCGCTGAAGCCCCGTGACTTGGCGCGGCAGCGTGTCGTCCAGCCGGTTGAGGTAGAACGGGACCATCTCGCCCCAATGACCGCTGATCAGCTTGAGGCGCGGGTGCCGGTCGAGCGCGCCCGACAGGATCAGCCGCACGACCTGCACGCCCGCCTCGTTGTGCCAGCCCCAGCCAAACAGCGACAGCCGCGCGGAGACGTCGCGGTCGAAGCCGCCGTAATAAGGCTGGCGAACCGCCTCCAGCGGCGCGCCGGGGTGGACGTAGATGGGCGCGTCCAGCTCGGCCAGCTTAGCGAGGACGGGATCGAAGCGCGGGTCGTCGAGGAAGAGATCGCCGTCCGGACGCCCGTTGATCAGCGTGCCGGGCAGCTTCAGCTCGCGCACGCAGCGCTCCGCCTCGCGCACCGCTGCGCTGATGTCCTGCCAAGGGAGCGTAAAAAAGGCGGCGAAACGCCCGGGATGTTGCGCGGCCGCGGCGGCGAGCCGGTCATTGGCGCCCCGGGCCAGATCGGCTGCCGCCGCCTTGGGCGCGAGCTGCGGCTGGTTCGCGATCGACAGCACCTGGGTGTCGATCCCGGCCGCGTCCATCAAGGGCAGGCGGGCGGATAGGGGGCCGGCCGCGATGGGGATCGTCCGCGGTATGAAGTCCAGCCTTGGCCGGTCCTGCGGCTCGCTGGCGGGATCGTCCTTCCACCGCGTGCCGATGTCGGCGAAATACGGGATCTCCGCCGCGCTCTCGGCCTTGGTGGCCGCGGCCACTTGCGGATCGAACACATGTTCTTCGAGACAGATGATGCGCATGGGGGGTCCCTTGGGAACAGGATGCCGCGCGGAGGATGCGGGCTTGACGCTGCCGGGCGACGACGATGGAAAGGTGTCGGCGGCTTGGGTGGTCGCCGTGACGCCAAGCGCCACCGCGCCGGACAGCAATGCTTCTCTGCGCGTCGGCATGCTGTTCTCCTCGGGAATGCCGGTCGCCACGCTCTCTCAGCCCGGTTCAGTAGCGCAGCGTCGCCCTAAGGCCGTAGGTCGCCGGCAGCCCCGCCAGGCGAACGACCGTGTCGATTTGCCGCGATACGTTGACCCAGTAATATCTGTTGGTGACGTTGCGGCCGAACGCCTCGACGCGCCAACGTCCGTCGCCGAACTCGGCACCCGCGCGCAGGTCCAGCAGGGCTCGGCTCGGCAGAATGAACTCAGCGTTCTCGCCGAATACCGCATAGCTGCGCGACTGATAGGCGAGTGATGCGCCGAGATAGGGCTTCACGCGGCCAAGGTCGAAGCGGTACTCGGCGTCCGCACTCCCTTGCCAACGCGGCGTCGCCGGCAGTTGCTGCCCGTTGATGTCGATGGGGGCGGCGAAGGGGTTGAGGGTCGTGAAGTCTCGCGAGACCCGCGCATCGACATAGGTGCCCGATGCGCTCAGCCGCAGGCCCGGTGCCGCCTGCCAGGCCAGGCTCAGCTCGGCGCCGTCGACCTTGGACCTGGGCACGTTGATCAACGTCGGCAGGTTGCCGAACGGCAGGATCAGCACAAAACCCTGGATCTGCTTGTTCGTGTAGTCGTAGTGGAAACCGGCACCGTTCAGTTGCACGCGACCGGTCGCCAGCGTGAGCTTGAAACCGGCCTCATAGGCCTGCACCGATTCCTGCACCACCGGATTGATCTGTCCCGTAAACGCATAGGGCAGGGTCGCGAACCCGCCCGCCTTGAAGCCTTTGGTGGCGTTCGCATAAAGCAGCGTGGCGCGGTTCGGCTCCCAGCTTACACCGGCGCGCCACGACAGGTTGTCTTGATCCAGCGAGCGGCGCACCAAACCTGATGGCTTGAAGGTGCGCGGGTCGAGCGTGAAGCACTGGCCCGGCGGGATCACCGTCAGCGACCCGCTGAGGCCGGTCGACACGCGGCTGAAGGCGGCCGCGAAGCTGCCGTTGCCGTCATCGCGGGCGCAGCCGCTGAAGCGCCGATCCTGATCCGTGTAGCGCACTGACCCCTGTAGCTTCACGCCGCCGCCCAGCTTGAGGTCGACCCCGCCAAACGCGGCGTAGGTGTCTACCTTTTGATGGTTGACGTAGTCGCCGCCCGTGTTGTGAATGCCCGCGATCAGGGCGCTGGTGCTCTCGATCTGGGCGAGGCCGTCCTCGTACAGCTTGGCATATTGGTAATAGCCGCCAGCCAACAGCCGGAGCGGACCTTGCTCGTACGATGCGCGCACTTCCTGACTGAACACGTCAATGTCGTCGACCTGCGTGTTGCGGAGGTCGGCATAGTTGGTGCCGTCGGGGTCGGACGGCACCGATCCCTTATAGTGAAGATAGGAGGAGAGCGATGTGATCGAGAACTGGTTGCTCAGGTTGAACTCGCTGCGGAGCGCGATTTGGAAGAAGCGGTCGCCTCTGCGCAGGTCGAAGCCCGGATCCCAATCGGCGGCACGCGCGGAGTTGGCAACCGGTCCGTAATTGCGGAGCGCCGCATACGCCGGCGGATAGCCGTTGGCCGGGATTTGCGGCACAAACCGCTGGAACTGAGCGACCTGCGAGTCCGAGCGATCCCGCCAGCCATTGATGTTCAGCTCGAACTTCGCGACAGCATCGGGATGCCAGGCGAGCAGTAGGCGCGCAGCGGTGAAGTTGCGCTGGCCCGCGCCGTCGCGACGGGTGGTGCTGTATTGCCAGTCGCCGCGCTGCTCCGTGCGGGCCGACACGCGGGCGGACAGTGTGCTGCTGATCGGTCCCGATACGAACCCGCCCACCTCCGCCTGGTTGAAGCGGCCATAGGTCGCGTCCAGCCCAGCGTGGAGCGCGTCGGTCGGCTTGGCAGCGATGTAGTTGATTGCGCCGCCCGTCGCGTTCTCGCCGAACAGCGTGCCCTGCGGACCCTTGAGCACCTCGACCCGCTCCAGATCGAGCGAGGCACCGCGTGACAGGATCGACAGTGGCAGCGGGACCTGGTCGACGTAAACACTGACAGCGGGCTGCGCGATGCCGGACGTGTCGAAGAAGCTGATGCCGCGAATGCCGTAGACCGGCGTGCCGTATGGGCTCAGCTGATAGGTGAAGCCCGGCACGACCTTGACGAGTTGCGACGTGTCGGTGACCCCGACCTTGGCCAGGTCCTCGCCGGTCGCGGCGGTGATCGAGACGGGCACATCGTTGATCCGCTCCGACCGCTTCTGCGCGGTGACGATGATGTCGCCGAGCTGATTGGAAGCCGACTGATCCGCGAGCTGCGGGCCGGGTGGCGCGGTTTCCGTAGCGGGCGGCTGCGCCGGTGGCGGGCTTTGGGCGAGCGCAGGCGCACTGATCGATCCTGCGGCCACGCTGAGCAGCAATACGCTTAGGCGCATCATCCCTCTCCCTGATCACGCCCCGTTCTCCACGATCGTGGGACGGGGTCTCGCCGCCATGGCGGCGGAGTCGCTTTATATAGTCGTCATAAAGCACAGACCGTATGCGGTGACAACAGATAAAGTACGGACTGTCTATGTTGATGCGGCGAGCGGAGCGTGGGTCATCGAGAATTCCCCATGACGGCCGGCCCCGCGCTGTTCCTTACGATCCTTCCGCATCGCTAGGCGGCGTGATCGAGCGCTCCCGGCGCGAACGGCGTCTCGTCCAGCTCATAATTGTGGACGAAGTCTCTTGGTACGTCGGGACCCCAGTTCGCCAGGCTGTCCTCCATACCGTAGTTGGTGGGCGTCCACAGGCTATGGTCGTCGATATGGTCCATGTCGGAATAGTACTCGAACCAGCTACCCCACGGGTCCTGGATGTAGTGAAAGAAGTTGGACCCGATCGTATGACGACCGAAGCCCCAATCGCCGAGCTTGGTCTTGGCGAGCAGCGCCCGCCCGCCGCGGCCGACTTCGTCGGGATCGTGGACCTGGAAGCTCACATGCTGAAAACCGACGCCCGGTGACTTGGCGAACGCGACCACGTGATGATCGCTGTTCTTCCTTGCGCAGGTAAAGGCGATGATGTCCTGCGCCCGGTCGGCGAGGCCCATGCCGAGCGCGCCTTCCATGAACGCGACGCTTTCGGGCACGTTCGGGCTGAACACAAGGATGTGTCCCAGCCGGAGCGGTTTCGCTGGCGGATAGGCCTTGCCCGGTAGGATGGCGGAGCGACGGGTGCGGACGAGGCGACCGGGCGCGTTGATCTCGAACGAGACTTCCGCGGCGACCAACTCGGAGTCAGCAGGCTGCTCGGCCAGGTGAATCAGCATGCCGTGCGGGTTCTCGACCCACAAGCCGTTGTCCTCGAACCCTTGCGGCGGCGCGACCACCTGGCCCCCGTGTGCGGGCACCGCGGCGGCGATGTCCTCCAGCTCGTCGGCCCTGAGCGTGAGGTGGTGCAAGCGCTTCCTCTGGTATCCACCCAGCAGCACGATCGAATCCCGGTCCTGTCCCTCGCAGCGCAGCCGCGCGATGTCGCCGTGCACGCTCGCGACAAGTCCGGCATCGGTGTAGAATTTCACGCCCGGCCCAACGTCCGGCACCTCCAGCGTAAATGATAGCGCGCCCAATACGGCCATGACTTCTCTCCTTACTCCGGGACCCGGTTCTCGATCGCGCCGATGCCGTCCGTCTTGCAGCGCACGACATCGCGCGACGGCAGGAACACTGGCGGGTTCATGCTGCCTTCGCTTTGCTCGGCGGGGAAAGACGGACGCCTGCGCGCGCGAGGTCGTCGGCGAGCGTCCGCGCCAGCCGCTCCAGTCCCCGGCCGTCCGCCGCGCCGCCATAGACGTAGAAGTCGGGCCGGACGATCATCGCCGACCAGCCCTGCGCGTCGAGGAACGCGTCGAGACGTCCGTCAACGTCCCGCGCCTCGTCCAGCGCCACCGTCCGGAGCGGCAGCGCAGTCAAGGCGCGCTCAGCCGCCCTGCCATCGGTCCCGCGTGTGACGAGCAGGAACACACCGACGCCGACCGTATCGTCCAGACGCACCGTCTTGCCACCGCGCTCAAGCTCGACATGCGGCGACAGCAGCCCCGCGCCCGGCTGCGGCTCGCCGTCAAAGCGGTACAGCAGCCCTCCCGTTAAATGCGGGAAAGGCGGCGGCGGCGGGGCGGTGCCGGTGAAGAACGCTTCGTCGCGCGCCGCCGCGGCTGCCGGGTCGGGAACGCAGATCATCTTGCCGAGATAAATGGACAAGTCGATCAGCTGTCCGACATGCGGGCTGCGCTCGACCTGATAGGTGTCGAGCAAGCGAGCGTCCGCTCGGTCGTCGAGGACCAGCCCGAGTTTCCAGGCAAGGTTCCACGCGTCGCGCAGACCCGAGCACATGCCCTGACCCATGAAGGGCGGCATGACATGCGCGGCATCGCCCGCGACCAGCAACCGACCGTCGCGCCAGCGGCTCGCGAGCAGCGAGCGGAAGTTGTAGACCTTGTGCCGGACCAACTCGACGTCCTCCGGTCCCACCCAGGGCGCCAGCAGTTCCCAGACCCGCTCCTCGCGCTCCAGCTCGGCATTCGTCTCTCCGGGCATCCGCATGAACTCCCAGCGGCGATACACGCGGTCGCCGCTGATCCCGGCGGGAACGATGGTGGTCGGGCGCGCCGGGTTGCAGAACTGGCCGGCGGCGGGAATGCCGAGCTGCTCGATGGTCACGCCGGGTCTCAGCGCCACGTCAATCACCAGCCAGTCGGCTTCGAACCCGCGATCCTCCTGCTTTCCGCCGATCGCGGCGCGCACCAGCGAGTTGGCGCCGTCGCAGCCGACGACGAATCGCGCGCTCACCTCGCGCACGGTCCCGTCCTCATCCCGGAGCGTCACCGTCGCCGAATCGGCATCCTGCCGGACCGCGATCACCTCCTGCCCGAGCAGCAGGTCGACGCCGGGCTGCTCGCGCACCGCCTCGTCCAGCGCGCGCTCGAGCGTCGGCTGATGGACGAAGTTCACCTCCACCCCGCCCGAGATGGACGGTTTTGACCAGTCAATGGTGAGCAACTCGCGCCACTCGGCGTTGAACCATTGGTAGAGCGGCCCGGGCTGCGTGACGACCGGCAGCACGCCGCCCAGGCCATTGGCGAACAGCACGCGGTAGAGCTCGTGATCGACGCAGACGGCGCGTGGCAGCTTGTAGCGTTGCCGCCAGCGCTCGCACACCGCCACCCGCCTGCCTTGACGTCCCAACATGAGGGCCAGCGCTTCGCCGACGGGCCCATAGCCGACCTGGATCACGTCATAGTCAGGCATCGCCGCACCCACTCCCGGCCGGTTCGCCGACCGGCTCATCCTTCAGCGTTCACCTCATAATATACTGTCTATCTCGTTTGCAAGCCGAACCGCGGCTCACGAAGCAGTCGCGCACATCCAGCCGCTTTCCTCTTTGCACGCGGTGCACAACTTGTATGACCCGATCCATGAAGCAGGCGACCACTGTATTGCGATCGGACGGATCGCGGGCCTTGAGGCCGACCGGGTGACAAGAGCAACCGTCCCGGATTGGTCCGGCGAAGATCACCGCGTCCGCGTCGCCGCGGTACGCCGCGAGCGCATGGAGGCACGCCTGCTGCAGGCGGTGATGGAATGCTATGCCGACCATGTCGCGTCCGGCCCGCCCACCGTGGACGAGGTGATCGCGCGCGCCGACGTGTCGCGTGCGACGTTCTACAAATATTTCAACTCGGTCGATGAAGCGATCGAGAAGCGTGCGAGCGAGCTGGTCGACGACATGGTCGTGAGCCTGAGAGAGCTGGTCGGATCCGGGATGAAGCCGGTGCTGCTGTTCACCGTCTCGGTCCACCTATTCCTCCTGCGCAGCGTGCTGGACCCGACCTGGGCCGCGTTCGTGGCGCGCAGCGATCTGCTGCGCGCGGACGGAGTGCTGATCGAGGGCCTGACCTCGCACCTCCGGGCGGCGCTGGCGGACAAGACGCTTGTCTTCACGGACGAGGATGTGGCGCGCACGCTCGCGGTCGGCACAATGCGCGAGGCGATCCGGCAGATCGCGCAATGGCACGGTCCGCGGCGAAACTTTGTCGAGGAGACCACGGCCGCCATTCTGATCGGGTTGGGCGTGGCGCGCGCCGGAGCCCGCGCCCTAGTGGGCGAGGCGACCATCTTCATTCGCGGTGCCGCGCCGGACCGGGTCGCCTGGTGGAGCGATCCGTGGCGGCCCGGGCCGATAGGCTAGGCCGCCGCCGCTTCGAGCGCCGGCTGCAACTTGCCGACGAAGCCGTCCATCGTGTCCTCGCCGAGATCGACTGCCTTTGCGCCGCCGCCCGCGACCACCGTCACGTCGGTGATGCCGATTACCTGGAGCACGAGGCGGAGATACTGGGTCGCGATGTCGCGGTCGCGGATGGGCGAGCCCTCCGTGTAGATGCCGCCGGACGCGATCAGCACGGTCGCGCGTCTACCGGTGACCAGGCCCTTGCCGTCGTTGCCGAGCGTCATCCCTTTGCGCACGATGTGATCGATCCACGCCTTCAACGCGGCGGGCACGTTGTAATTGTAGACGGGCGTCGCGATAACCAGCTCGTCCGCGGCGAGCAGCTCCGCGACCAGCGCGTCCGACAGCGCGAGCGCTTCCTTCATCTCGGACGAATGCTGCTCGGGCGGGGTGAAATAGGCCTGGAGCCAGGGCGCGTTGACAGAGGTGAGCGGCGTCTCGACCAGGTCGCGCTCGATCACGTCGCCCCCGGGATGCGCGGCGCGCCACGCCTCCACGAAGCGGCGGGTCATGGTGCGGGAGATCGAGTAATCGCCGCGCGGGCTGGTCTCGACGACGAGAAGCTTGCTCATCATGAATAGTCCTTATCCGAAGCGGAAGCCGGAGATCGGCTTGCCGAGGGCATGTCCGTGAAAG
>CAXTTU010000071.1:0-11771 GCA_964247225.1 uncultured Sphingomonas sp.
TCGGCGGTGCCGCGCAGCAAGGTCGCGTAATGGCCCGACATCGGCGCGACGATCAGCAGTCGGGGGCCACCCTCGACGCCCTCACGACGGAAGCGCTTGAGCTGCCCGAATGGCAGCCGCAGCACGACCTCCTCGCTCACCGCCACCTCGCGCCCGTCTACCGTCGTGCGCTCGAACCCGAAGGCAGGCTTGCCGCGCGGCGCGGCGGCATGCGCGAACACGTCGAGCGCGGAGGCGATCACCGGCCCGCCGCCGAAATAAGCGAACGGGTTGGCGGGGTTGCCCCACATGCCCGCACTCCAGCTCGCCATCGCGCTCGCATTGGCCAGCCACGAACGCTGCATCACATAGGAATCGTACAACATGGACACCGCCTGTAACGCAGATAGGTTGCGGGCGTCGTAACGCAATCGGAAGCGGAGGCAACGCCGGGTCGGCGGTTGAGCGCGCCCGGCCCCGCTGCTACGCGCGCGGCTATGGCTGATCCCGTTCCCGCCGCCGCCGATCCCAAGCGCCGGCTCGGCAGCCTCGCGATGATCTGGCGGTTCGCGATCCGCTATCCGCGCCAGCTCACGGTCGCGCTGCTCGCATTGGCGACCACGTCGGCGACGACCGGGTCCTTTCCCTATCCGATCCGCTCGATGATCGACCACGGTTTCGCGGGACGGGGCGACTTGTCGCATATCAACCGCGTCTTCTACCTGCTGTTTGGGCTGGTCCTCGTGCTCGCGCTGGGCACCGCCGTCCGCTTCTATTTCGTGTCGTGGCTCGGCGAACGGGTCGTCGCCGACATCCGGGTGGCGGTGCAGCGCAACCTGCTGCGTCTGGCACCACGCTTTTTCGAGGAAAACCGCCCGGCCGAGATCGCCTCGCGGCTGACGTCCGACACCGCGCAGATCGAGGCGGCGGTGGGCACCACCGTGTCGGTCGCGCTGCGCAATACCTTAACGGGCATTGTCAGCACGGTGACGATGTTCGTGCTCGCGCCCAAGCTAGCGGGGACGTTGCTGATCGCAATCCCCGTAATCGTGCTGCCGATCGTCGTACTGGGCCGACGAGTGCGCGGCTTCTCGCGCGCAAGCCAGGACCGGATCGCCGAGATCGGCGCGATGGCGGTCGAGACGCTCGGCGCGATGAAGATCGTCCAGGCGTTCGGGCAGGAGCAGCGCGAAAGCGAGCGGTTCGCACAGGCCGTGGATCGCGGGTTCGCCGCCGCCAAGCGCCGCATCCGCATACGCGCGGTGATGACGGCGCTGGTCATCCTGCTGCTGTTCGGCGCGATCACCGGGCTGTTGTGGTCGACGGTCGCGGATGTCGCGGCGGGGCGGCTCACCGGCGGATCGCTCACCGGCTTTTTGATCGCGGCGATGTTCGTCGGCGCGTCGTTCGGCGCGCTGACGGAAGTGTATGGCGACCTGCTCCGCGCGGCCGGGGCGGCCGAGCGATTGAGCGAGTTGTTGAATGAGCACGCGGACATTGCCGCCCCGGCGCACCCGCGCGCGCTGCCCGAGCCCGCGCGAGGTGAGCTCCAGTTCAGCCATGTCGAGTTCCGCTACCCCACGCGCCCCGACGCGCCCGCGCTGCGCGACTTCTCGCTACATGTCGCGCCGGGCGAGACGGTGGCGGTGGTGGGGCCGTCGGGCGCGGGCAAGTCGACGCTGTTCCAGCTGATCCAGCGCTTCTACGATCCGCAGGCGGGCAGCATCCGGCTCGACGGCGTCGCGCTGCCCGAGGCGGACCCTGCCGCCATCCGCGAACGCATCGCGATGGTGCCGCAGGATACCGTGTTGTTCGCGTCTTCCGCCCGCGACAACCTCCGCTATGGCCGCTGGGAGGCAAGCGACGCGGAGCTATGGGCGGCGGCGGAAGCGGCAAACGCGGCCGAGTTCCTCCGCGCACTGCCGGACGGGCTCGACACGTTCCTCGGCGAAGGCGGCGCGCGGCTGTCGGGCGGGCAGCGCCAGCGGGTCGCGATCGCGCGCGCGATCCTGCGCGACTCGCCCGTGCTGCTGCTCGATGAGGCGACCAGCGCGCTCGACGCGGAGAGCGAGCGGCTGGTGCAGCAGGCGCTCGACCGGCTGATGGCGCGGCGCACGACGCTCGTCATCGCGCACCGGCTGGCCACCGTGCGCGCGGCGGGGCGGATCATCGTCATGGACGAGGGGCGCATCGTCGAGGAAGGCACCCACGCCAGCCTGCTCGCGCGCGGCGGGCTCTACGCCCGGCTCGCCAGCCTGCAGTTCAGCGAAGCGGCCTGACGCTCCAGCCGCCACCACAGCGCCAGTCCCGGCGCGCCGACCGCCAGATCGACCAGCCGCTTGACCAAAGACAGCGTCACCGCCGCCTCCGCGGGGATGCCATAAAGTCCGCACAGAAACAGCAGCGCGCCTTCTTGCACGCCCACGCCGCCGGGGACGAAGAACGCCGCGCCGCGCAGGGCCTGCGATAGGCTCTCGATCACCACCGCCTCCGCAATCGTGGGGTGGAACCCGAGCGCGGACAGCACCAGCCAGGGCGAGGCAGCGTCGATCAGCCAGCCCACAAGGTGTGGCACGAAGCAGCCCGCCACCGCGGCGGGGCTGCTCCACAGCTCGGCGAGGCGCGCGCGCAGGTCGAAGCGGCCCTCGATCAGGTCCGGCCAACGTGACGCCGCGCTCGCCACTGCGCGGTCGAGCCACGTCGCCGCGCCCGAGCGCTGGAGCAACAGGAACCCGCCCAGCCCGGCGGCGAGCAGCGCCACGCCCGGCAGCGCCCATTCCGCCACACGCGCATGGCCCGCGCCCGCAAGCATCGCGACACCGGTCAGCGTAAAGACAAGCTGCGCCGCCGACTGGAGCAGCACATCGACCAGCGTTCCCGCCGCCGCGACATCGCCCGCCACCCCGCGCCGGGTGAGCAGTCGCGCGCCGACCACGTCGCCGCCCATCGCGGTGAACGGGAGCAGCGTGTTGACCCCCTCGCGCGCGAGCCGGATCGCCATCAGCCGGGCGAACCCGACGCCACCCGCCCGCGTCGCCCACCACCATGCGAAGCCCGCGCACAGCTGCGTCCCCGCGCGCGCGCCCAGCACGCCGAGCGCCGCCCAGCCCGCCTGCCGCGTCGCCGCGACCGTCGCCGCCCAGTTTAGGTCGCGCAGCACAAAGGCGAGCCCCGCTACTCCGGCCAGCGCGGCCAGCCACGGGCCGAAGCGCGGCCCCGCCCTGGGCTCGCTCACCGGTAGAACAGCATCGCCAGCAACGCGAGGGCAAGCGACACCGGCAGCGCTATCGCCATCGCACGGCGGCTCCGGCGCGCGGCGGCGGCGTGATAGGCGGCAAGGTCGAGCCAGCAGCCGCGCGCATTCTGCCGGACGATGCCGCGCGATATCAGCCGGCGCAGTTCCGCGCGGTCGAGCGTGTCGCGCGGCTTGTACGCCACCGCCTCGCCCGGCGAGAGCGCCTGGCGCGCGAGGAGGTAGGCGGGCGCATGGCCGCGCACCCGCCGCAGCGCGGGCGACAGCGGTGCGTTGCTCGGTCGGGTGATGCGGGTCAGGCGCGCGTCGCTCACCGCCGCTTGCCCTGATGCCGAATATTGCCCGGTCGCCCGCGCCGCTTGAGCACCCGCGCGCCGCCGCCCTTGCGGTCGGGCGCGGAACCCCCGCCGCCTTCGGGCAGCTCGAAGCGAAGCGCGCCCGACACCGGGTTCGCTTCCGCCAGCCGCAGCCGCAGCCGTTGGCCAAGCGTGTATTCCTCCCCGCTCGCCTCGCCGACCAGCTTGCGCGCGGCCTCGTCGTAGCGGAAATACTCAGGTCCAAGGTCGCGGACGGAGAGCAGCCCGTCGCCGCCGATGCCCTCCACCGTCGCGAACAGGCCGAAGTTCATCACGCCCGTCACCCTCGCCTCGACCAGCTCGCCGACCTGTTCGGACAGGAAGGCGGCGACATAGCGGTCGATCGTGTCGCGCTCCGCCTCCATCGCGCGGCGCTCGTGGCGGCTGATCGACTCGCCGATCGCGGGCATTCCCTCCGCCTCGCCCGCCGTCAGCGCGCCCTCGCCGAGCCCATACGCCGCGACCAGCGAGCGGTGGACGAGCAGGTCGGCATAGCGGCGGATCGGCGAGGTGAAATGACCATAGGAGCCGAGCGACAGGCCGAAATGGCCGTGATTCTCCGGCGCGTAATAGGCCTGGGTCTGGGTGCGGAGGATCTGCTCCATCACCTGCGGGCGATGCGCCGCCTCGCCGACGCGTTCGAGCAGGCGGTTGAACGTCGCGGGGCGGATCACCTGACCTAGTGCGAACGGGACGTCGAAGGTGGCGAGATAGTCCTTGAGCGCGACCAGCTTCTCGCGGCTGGGCGGCTCGTGGACGCGGTACATGACGGGGGCTTTCTTGCGCTCCAGCGCTTTGGCGGCGGCGACGTTGGCGGCGATCATGTAATCCTCGATCAGCCGGTGCGCGTCCAGCCGCTCGCGCGGGGCGACCGAGAGGATGCGCCCCTTCTCGTCCAGCACCACGCGGCGCTCGGGCAGGTCGAGGTCGAGCGGCTCGCGCGCATCCCGTGCCGCCGCGAGCGCGCGCCAGCAGGACCAGAGGGGGGTGAGGATGTCGATCAGCCGTCCGCCGTCCGGCTCTCCTCCGTTCGTCCTGAGCTTGTCGAAGGACAGGCTCCCGGGCGCGGCGTTCGGCTCCGGTGCTTCGACAGGCTCAGCACGAACGGTATACTTCTCGCCGTCATCGATCGCCGCCTGTGCGTCCTCATACGCGACGTTCGCCGCGATCCGCACCACCGCGCGGGTGAAGCGCCACGTCCTGAGTTCGCCGCCCTTCCCCACCTGCAGATGGCACACCAGCGCCGCCCGGTCCTCCCCCGCCTTGAGCGAGCACACGTCCGCCGATAGCAGCTCGGGCAGCATCGGCACGACGCGGTCGGGAAAGTAGACGCTGTTGCCGCGCCGCCGCGCCTCGCGGTCGAGCTCGGAGCCGGGGCGGACGTAGAACGATACATCCGCGATCGCGACCAGCGCGCGCCAGCCCCCTGCATTCGTCGGGTCGTCGTCAGGCGCGGCCCAGACCGCGTCGTCATGGTCGCGCGCGTCCGCCGGGTCGATGGCGACGATGGGCAGATGGCGGAGGTCCTCGCGTCCCTCGCCCAGGTCCCGCTTCGCCACCCGCTCCGCCTCGGCCAGCGTTTCCGCGCTGAACACGTCGGGTATCCCGAACTTGTGGATCGCGATCAGCGAGAAGCTGCGCGGCTGGAACGGGTCGCCCAGCCGCTGCGTCACGCGCGCGGTGACCCGCGGCGGGCGCCCCGCCTTTTCCGCCAGCACCAGGTCGCCCGCTTGCGCCCCGCCCGCGTCCGACACCGCCCATTCGCGCCGCTCGCGCTTTTCGACGCCCTGCAGCCACAGCCGCTCGCCCTCCTGGCGGAGCACGCCGAGCATCAGCTCCTCGCCCTTGGGGAGCGTCTTCATCGGGTGGGCGATCCAGCCCGACCCGGCTTCCTCCGTCCGGGCGAGGATGCGATCGCCGACACCGAGCGCCCCATGCTTGCGCTCGCGTACCCGAAGGCGCGGCGCGGGCGTTTCCGCTTCCCAGCGCTCGGGCACCGCCCAGGCATTGCCACCGTCATCGACATCGGCGACGCGGAGCACCGTCACCTTGGGCACTCCGCCCATCTGGTGAAACGCGCGGCCGGGGGCGGAGTCGATCAGCCCCTCGTCCGCCATGTCCTTGAGCAGCGCCTTGAGCGCAATCTTGTCCGCGCCCGATAGCCCGAACGCGCGCGCGATCTCGCGCTTGCCCGCGGGCGTGTCGGAGGTGGTGATGAAGTCGAGGATCTGCTCGCGCGTCGGCAGGCCCGGCTCGTGTTTAGCCATAGCCGTTGCGGTAGGCGCTTCCCCGCCCCACGTCACCCCGGCATGAGCGCGGGTGTGACATACGATCTCCTTATCATCGGCGGCGGCATCAACGGCTGCGCGATCGCGCGCGAGGCGGCGCTTAACGGCTGGCGCGTGCTGCTGGTCGAGCGCGACGACCTCGCCAGCCACACCTCCTCCGCCTCAACCAAGCTGATCCATGGCGGCTTGCGGTATCTCGAATATTACGACCTGCCGCTCGTGGCGGAGGCGTTGCGCGAGCGTGAGCGGCTTGTCGCCGCCGCGCCGCACATCATTCGCCCGATGCGCTTCGTCCTGCCGCACGAGAATACGGTCCGACCGTGGATGATGATCCGCGCCGGGCTGTTCCTGTACGACCGGCTCGGCGGGCGGAGCAGCCTGCCGCGCTCGCGGGGCTTGCGCCGGAGCGATATCGCATACCGCGCGCCGTTGAAAGGCGACCCGAGCGGGTTCGTCTACTCCGACGCGTATACCGATGACTCGCGGCTGACCCTCCTCAACGCGATCGACGCGGCGGAGAACGGGGCGGAGGTGCTGACCCGCGTTGCGCTGACGAGCGCGCGGCGCGAGGGTGAGGGGTGGCGCGCGACGCTGTCCGACGGACGGGAGGTCCGGGCGCGCGCGCTGGTCAACGCCGCGGGGCCGTGGGTGAGCGAGGCGCTGGCGCTGACGGGGGTGAACGCGCGGGCGGGCGTGCGGCTCGTCAAGGGAAGCCATATCGTCGTGCCCCACCTGTACGAGGGCGACCACGCCTATATCCTGCAACAGCCCGACCGGCGGATCGTGTTCGCGACACCCTATCCCGGCGGCACCGCGATCGGCACCACCGACATCGCGGTCGACCGGCCCGAGGACGCCGCGATCGACTCGGATGAGATGGTCTATTTGTGCGAGGCGGCGAACCGTTCGTTCAAGCGCCAGATCGCGCCGCGCGACATCACCTCCGCCTGGTCCGGGGTGCGCCCGCTCTATGACGACGGCGCGGGCTCGGCGGCGGAGGTGACGCGCGACTATGTGCTCGAACTGGACGCGAGCGGCCCCGCGCTGCTGAGTGTGTTCGGCGGCAAGATTACCACCGCCCGCCATCTCGCGGAGGAGGCAATCGGCAAGCTTGCCCCCGCGCTCGGCCACCACGCGCGGCGGGTGACGCGCGGGCGAGCGTTTCCGGGTGGAGAGATGGCGAGCTTCGCCGAGTTCCTGGCCGAGGCGCGCGCGACCTGGCCGTGGCTGGGCGAGGATCGCACGCTGCGCATGGCGCGGGCATATGGCACTCGACTAGACGAGCTGCTCGGCGACGCGCGAGACGCGGCCGCGCTGGGCGAGGCGTTCGGCGCGGGCCTGACCGAACGCGAGGCGCGGTGGTGTCACGACAGGGAATGGGCGCGCTCGCCGGAGGACGTGCTAGAGCGGCGGACGAAACTGGGGCTGGCGATGACGGCAGCGGAGAAGGCGCGGTTCGGGGAATGGTGGGCCGCGGCTTACCCTGCTTAGCCCCTCACCCGCCCTGCCTCCGTATTATCTCTTCCAGCGTCGCCACCGGCACGCCGAACTTGCTCACCTGCATCCGGTTGAGCGCGACCTGACCGCCCGGCTGGAGGTAGATCCACTGCTGCACCCCCATGCCGTTCTTCATCTTGTAGGCGAGGTGGAGCCGGTTGCCGCGCACGTCGCCCTTGACCGGGCCGTCGGTGGTGTCGTCTGTCAGCGTCCCCGCGTAGCCCGCACCGACCTTCTTGATGCGCCATTCGCGGCGGTTAGGGCTCTTGCCGTCCTGCTCCTCGACCTGATCGAGCACCAGCGTCCCGTCCGCCTCCACCTCGCCATCGCCATGGACGGTGAACGCCTTGGGTTCAGAAAGCGCGATCTTGAGCCGCCCCTGCCCTTCGGTGTGTCCGGCAAAGAACTGCTCGGCGCGAAACACCGGGGTCGGCGCGTCGAGCGAGGACCGTGCGCCCGCGCAGCCGGCGAGTGCGAAGGGGAGGAGGAGAGCATGGCGCATGACCGGACAACGCCCCGTCGCGCCGTTTCGCTCCCGGTCGGCGATGCGCCGCGCTTGATCGAGATCAGCCGTTGCCGCGCCCGATGCAACCTGTCGCGCCCGGCTTCGTTATGGCGACCTCTCAAAGGAGTATCTGTGATGAGAAAGATGTTTGCCCTCGCCGCGCTGGCTGCGACCGTCGCGGCCCCGGTGGCGCTGCCCAGCGCCGCAACCGCGCAATATGGCAATGGCGGCTATAACGGCGGCGGCTATGGCCAGGGCGGCTATGGCCAGGGCTATCAGGGCGACCGCCGCTGGCATGGCGAGCGTGACGGCGATTGGGACCCGTCGCGCAGCTATCAGGACGGTCGTTATCGCGAGCGCCGCCTTTCCTACAATGACCGCGTGTACCGTGGCAGCGACGGGCGTTACTATTGCAAGCGCTCGAACGGCACCACCGGCCTCGTACTCGGCGGCGTCGGCGGCGGGCTGATCGGCAATGCGCTCGGCGGTGGAACGCTGGGGACGTTGCTTGGCGCGGGCGGCGGTGCGCTGCTCGGCAAGAGCCTAGACCAGAACAACGACCGGCGTCAGAACCGTGAGAACGGGTATCGCTGCCGCTGAGGTAACGGCCCCCGTGCTCGGTGAGCGCGGGGGCTTCACCAACGACGCACTAGAAAATCTCCATTCGTCCTGAGCTTGTCGAGGGACTGGCATACGTGGTGCGCTTTGCCCGCGCTTCGACAGGCTCAGCACGAACGGAGGTGCGCTAATAAGCCCGCGCTACCAATATCCGCTCCACCGCGGGCTCGCCGGTGAAGAAGCAGTTACCCTCAACCGGCTCTGCCCCAATCGGCGCGTTGCGGATCGTCAGCTTGAGCGCTTTCAGCCGCTCGACGACCGCGTCGAGTGCTGCGCCCGTTGGTTTCGCCCAGGGCAGCTCCACCCAGCCGGGGAAGCGTTCCCCTTCCGCGAAATGCGCCTCCAGCCCCGCCATGTCGGTCACGTCGCGCCGGATGCCCGCGTCCAGCTTTGCGCGCGCCTCGCCGTGAAGCGCCGTCTGAACATCGGCCAGCAAGTCCGCAATCCCACTCACAAACTCGCCCCGCTCCTGCGCGCTCGACGCGAGCTTGCCCGCCTCGCTATAGAGCCGGTCACGCCGCAGCCACGTCACCACCCCCGCCGCCATGTCGCGCCCGCCGACCTCGACCACCACCGGCGCGCCCTTCTTGACCCAGCCCCAGCGCTTGCCCGCCGCCTTGACCGGCTTCAAGTCGAGCAGCGCGCGCACCGGCTCGCCGAACGCGGACTGTTTGGCAAGGTCGTCCCGCAACGCCTTGCAATAGCTGATGATCGCCTCGTCCTCCGGCCCGTCGCGGAGTAGCGGCACGATCACCACCTGCCATGGCGCGACGCGCGGCGGCACGCGCAGCCCGTCATCGTCGCCATGCACCATGATCATGCCGCCGATCATCCGCGTCGACATGCCCCAGCTCGTCGTCTGCGCGAGTTCGAGCTGCCCCTCGGCGTTCTGGTACCGGATGCCCTGCGCGGCGGAGAAGTTTGTGCCGAGATAGTGCGACGTCCCCGCCTGCAGCGCCTTGCCGTCGCCCATCATCGCCTCGATCGACCAGGTCTCGACCGCGCCGGGGAAGCGCTCGTTCTCCGGCTTCTCGCCCGCGACCACCGGCATCGCCATGCAGTCCTCCGCGAAGGAGCGATACACCTCCAGCATCCGGAGCGTCTCCTCGCGCGCCTCGGCGGCGGTGGCGTGGGCGGTGTGCCCCTCCTGCCAGAGGAACTCGCTGGTGCGCAGGAACATGCGCGTCCGCATCTCCCAGCGCACCACGTTTGCCCATTGGTTGATGAGCACCGGCAGGTCGCGCCACGACTGTACCCAGCGCGCGAAGGCCGCGCCGATCACCGTCTCGCTGGTCGGGCGCACCACCAGCGGCTCCTCCAGCTTGGCTTCGGGATCGGGGACCAGCCCGCCCTTCCCGTCCGCGATCAGCCTGTGGTGCGTGACCACCGCCATCTCCTTGGCGAAGCCCTCCACATGCTCCGCCTCCTTGGCGAAATAGGAGAGCGGGATAAACAGCGGGAAGTAGCAGTTCTCGTGCCCGGTCGCCTTGATCGCGTCATCGAGCAGCCGCTGCATCCGCTCCCAGATGCCATAGCCCCAGGGGCGGATGACCATGCACCCGCGCACGCCCGATTCCTCGGCGAGGTCGGCCTCGGCGATGACGGCCTGATACCAGGCGGCGAAGTCCTGATCGCGGGTGACGGAGAGCGCGTGTTTCATGAGGCGCGCGATAGCCATGCACCCGCTCCGGGTACACACCCTAAAGGTGCATGAAGTCGCGCTCGTAGCTGACATGGTGCGCGCCGCCGTCGACGAACAGCGTCTGGCCGGTCACACCGGGCGTCTGGGCGAGGAACAGGACCGCGTCGGCGATATCAGCTGGAGTGGGCAGCCGCCGGAGCGGCATCGCCGCCGCGAGCCGCGCGATTTGCTCCGCCCCGTAATCGTCGGTCGCGAGCGTCAGCCCCGGCGCCACCGCATTGACGCGGATCGCAGGTGCGAGCTCGCGCGCGGTGATGTCGGTCAGCCCGGCGAGCGCGAGCTTGGACAACGTATAGGACAGCTGGTCGCCATGGGGATGGCAGATCCGTTGGTCGAGGATGTTGACGACGGCTCCCTGCTTCGCCGCATCTGCAAAGGCGCGGGTCAGGAGCGCGGGCGCGGTGCAATTGACTGCATGGTGGGTCGCAAGGTCCGCCGCCTTGACACTCCCCAGCCGGTCCTGCCCGAACAGCGACGCGCTGTTGACGAGCAGGTCGGGCGCGCGTCCGAACGTGTCGCACACCGAAGCGAATAGCGCGGGTGCTGCATCCGGCTCGGCAAGGTCGGCGACGAACCCGCGCCACTCCCGCCCGCGCAACGCCTCGGCCAAGGCGGGCTCGGGTGTCGCGTCACAATGGCCGTGCAACGCAAGCGCATAGCCCGCCCGCGCCAGCCGCGCCGCGACCGCCGCGCCCAACCTGCGGCACCCGCCGGTGACGAGCGCCAGCGGCGGGGCGCTCACCCCCGCCCCATCAGCGCCAGCACTTCCTTGCGGCTGCGGTCGTCTTCCAGGAACACGCCCATCATCCGGCTGGTGGTCATCGACACGCCGGGCGTCCTGACACCGCGCGCGGTCATGCACGCGTGCGTCGCCTCGATCACCACCGCGACCCCCTGCGGCTTCAGCGCCTGCCAGATACAGTCTGCGACCTCGGCGGTGAGCCGCTCCTGCACCTGCAGCCGCCGCGCATAGGCCTGGAGCACGCGCGCGAGCTTGGAAATGCCGACCACGTGGTCGCGCGGCAGATAGGCGATGGAGGCGGTGCCGATGATCGGGGCCATGTGATGCTCGCAATGCGACTGGAACGGGATGTCGCGGAGCAGCACGATCTCGTTATATCCGCCGACCTCCTCGAACACGCGCGACAGGTGGCGCGCGGCGTCGTCCTGATAGCCGCCGCAATATTCCTTCCACGCGCGCGCGACCCGGCGCGGCGTGTCGCGCAGCCCTTCGCGCAGCGGGTCGTCCCCCGCCCAGCGGATCAGCGTCCGCACCGCCTCCGCGACCTCATCGGGGACGACCACCTTGCCGTCTTCCCCCACCAGATCGCCCGTCGTCTCGTCCCCCACCATCACCCTTTCGTTGCCGCTTCGCCACACTTTCTAACAAAAACTTGAAAATCGCTTCCCACCGTACCCGTCCGGGCGAACTGGCCCCTTCGCGGCATTGACGCGGGCTCCGGCGGCGGACTAGCAGCATACCCCAGTTACCAAACCGCGCAAACCGGCCTCAAGAACGGTTGCACCAGAGAGGATTGCCCGAACCATGACCAAGTTCGACCTGCTCGCCGCG